>DATAOM010000018.1:0-8642 GCA_036265775.1 Ktedonobacterales bacterium
CGCCAGGAGTCATGCTGGCCCATCACATCCTCTCGCGCAGCCAGATCCCTTGTCTTCATTGGGGGCCGCGCTCAGTTGTTCATCACGTCCTTGCGGCGCCGAGCGAGGAGTTGCATGTAGCGCACCTTATCTTTCAGGCGAGCGATGTCATCCTGAATGAAGTCGTAGTCCAGGCCGAGGAAGACGCGCTGCTCGCGCATCGTCGCCCGAACCGTCGCCGCCTGCGACTCGGCTAGCGCCAATGCCTTGATCACATCCTGAATCTGCTCAGCGAGTGTCGTGTCCACTGGGGGTTCCTTCCCACAATGTCGAGACGCTTCTGCTCAGATATCATACCCCGTGAAGCACGGTAATGGGTACAACAGAGCGTAGATGCCAGACGTGTACAGGGCGTCGTACCCCATCCAGTATGGAAGGCGACTCCTGAAACGGTGGGGAGCTTGGTCACGCGCGGACGGTCTGGAAAGCTCTTGGTCGCAGGCTCCGCTCGCGCATCTCGGCGCGTTTCACCACATTGACCTTGGCGTTATGGCTCATTGCGCCGCCCCTCACTTGGGCTAGCTGGCTATCTCGCACGCGCCGATGTCGTTCGCGTCTCCCTGCGGGCGTGGGGCCTGGTCGAAGTCATGGGTGAGCGCGTTTACCCCTACGCCAGCGTTCTTCGCTGGGCTGTCGGGGCGCAGATGATAGTCCTTGTCGGCGTAGTTGACGTAGAGCGGATCGCTACTGATCTGCCCGCGATCGGTGTCGCCCCTGACGTATGGATTATGCGCGCCAGCGGGATTGTTGAAGAGGTCGTTGTTGAGGTAGCTGTTGTGATCGGTCGGCCCCTCTGTCGTGTACTCACGGATACCATACCCTGCGCTCCCCGAGCCGTTCAGGCCGTTGTCGCGAGAGATATTGTTGGCGATGATATTGTACATCGCTGTATGCCTGGTACTGCCATCGCTTTCGGTGTCAGCGCCGACGATGATGCCGCTTTCTCCGGAGTGGTCAACGTCGTTATTGGCGATGATGTTGTGGTTTGCGTTGTGATAGACATGAATTCCGTAGCCTACCGCATTGCGCACAATATTGTTGGTCACGATGTTGTCGCTGACGCTGATGTAGATTCCATGCACCGCTGCCTTGCAGACAGGATCAGGATCGCTGCGCAGGCTCAACCCGATGTTCTCGATGAGGTTGCTATCGATCACGGCGAAGGGCGTTGAGGTAAAGCCGGAGGGTCCCGCGACCGCGATGCCCGCGCCGCCAAGGTTATCGTCGTGGCAGGAGCCGCGATAGATGTCGTGGATGTAGTTGCGCGCCACGGTGACATGCTCGCCATACACGATGACGCCTGCCCGCGCGCCGCTGCCGCTCGTGGTCATATCAAAGCCAATGACCTGCTCGTAGCTCCCGTTCATCTCCCAGGTCGAGCGATGGTCCAGGTCCGTTCCAGACCCGCGCATATCCAGCCGTGCGCCATACGGCGTGTCGGAGATGTACACTATGGGCGCTTCGGCCGTCCCGTACGCATCCGTGTGGATGGTGCTAGCAAGTGGATAATCGCCGGGCAGCGCGTGTATGTGCGTGCCGGGAGGAGCGCAGGGATTGGGAGGAGCGTAGCAGCCGTCGGCGCGCGTCATCGTGGCGAAGGGATGCGCATAGTCGCCGCTGTTAGCGTCGTTGCCGGTCGGAGAGACCCAGTAGACTGGCCCGGCGGCGTCGGTGATCGCGAAGCGGGCGAGACTCCAGCCCGTGTTTACCCTATTGGAGACCGAGATCGGGCCGGTCTGCGCGCCAATGTTGGGCACGCGCGCCTCAATCGTCGTGTCTGAAATCACGTTGTAGGTCAGCGCCTCCACGCCGTTGAAGCGCACAGCGCTCACGGCGCTGAACCCCGCGCCGGTGAGCGTGATCACATCGCCGTATTGCCCGGTCGTCGGGCTGAAACTCCTCACAGTTGGCGCCGCTGGGATCACGGCGGTCGCGCTGGGCGAATAGCCGAACGCGGCGACGCTGAGGGTCTCCGCCGGGCGCGCGTACTGCCAGGAGGTATGTATGCCTGCTACTCCATCGCCAAGCGGCTCTGTGTCTGTGACCTTAAGCGCCCAATCGGATGGCTCTGGCGCGCCGTCCTGCCAGATGCGTGCGCTCACGGTCTTGACATGTGTCCCGCTGACACGCAACCGGATCCAGTAGTAGGTCTGTGGCTTTGCGGCGATGCTGTAGGTCTCGCCGGGATAGGTGAGCGCGCCGTTCCTGGCGAAAGAGAATTGCAGACGATTGAGATGTGTCTCGAAGTCGGCCTCATAGTAGCTGGCGCCATTGGCGGAGCTATAGTTGAGGACCGGGCCGATCTCGCCGGAGTCGGTCGCCGAAGCCATGACTTTGACCAGCGCGTCGCCGCCGGCATGTGCGGCGCCATCTGAGAGTGTGGCGGTGGCGCTGGCAGTGGCGCCGTCGCTTGTCACCACGCCCAGATGGCCCTTGAGCGTGACGTTGGCGTTGGTCCCGTCGGCGTCTCCACCCCAGGCGCAGGCTCCAATGCCCCCTGTACTATGGCTGAGACCCCAACCTGTCTGGTCGGCGCGAACGAATGTGTCCACGAGCGTGCTTGGCGTCGCCATCAGGCCGCAGGTCGCATCGGGATGCGCCGAGATATAGACCATCAGCGTCTCGGCGGCAAGGAGCGTCAGCGCCACGGCGAGAGCAGAAGCCAGAAAACGACGCACTCCGCATACCTCCACGTCAGCGAGTCATGAACAAGTCATGAATATGCTGCCCGTACGCCGTCCATTTGATGTGGATCGCAGATATGGGTTTCATATTACACTGCGCTCGGCGTCCTGTGCGATGACTGAGAATGAAAGGTCACTCTTGTTCGGACGCCAACCGCCAGCGCATCGCCATGCATCGTCAGGAGGCTCCTATGATTGAGACGCTCAGCGGCTTTCCAGACAATGTTGTCGGCTTCAGGGCCAGTGGTCATGTCTCGCGGCAGGATTATGAGACTGTCGTGATTCCGGCTGTTGAGGCGGCCTTCAAGCAGCATCCGTCGCTTCGCCTCTACTATCAGTTTGACAGCGACTTCGAGGGCATGGGTCCCGGCGCCATGTGGGAGGACTTCAAGGTCGGGGTGGAGCATGTCAGGCATTGGGAGCGGATCGCCCTCGTCACCGATGTCGAGTGGATCGGCGCCGCGATAAAGGTCTTCTCGTTCCTGATGCCCGGCGATGTGCGCCTCTTCCCACTCTCCGGCGCCGATCAGGCGCGCGAGTGGATCGCCAGTTCTGAGGCGCCAGCTAGCTAGTCAGGCGCATGGAGCCGCTGCTCATCCTCGGCCCACTCAGTCGAGACGCGCATGCGGCGCGTCGCGGCTATGAATCCCGTTTGCCAGGATTACTGGAGCGGGGCGGCTTGGCGAGCACAGCGCGACCATTCGCGGAGATGCGCCAGCAGTGCCTGCCGTTCACGGGCAGCGCCTCTTCTACCCAGCCACCCTTGAGGAGCGCGCGAAACGTCGCGCCCTGGACGCGCTTACCGGCCTTGGTAGGGTCGGTGGAGATCTCGTAGGCGTCGTGGCCGAGCACCAGCCATGCGCGCATCTGTTGCGCAGGAGGCAGCAGGAACAAGGCGAGCGCCTTGCGTTGGGCCTCAGTCGGTTCTTTGCTCGCTTTGCTGGCCATGCTTCCGCGTGTCACTTTCCGTTGCTAGATTTATTGCTACACGACAGGGCGAAATTTGTAATCCCCGTGGGCGCTGCTTCGTACGCCTACATCATAGTCACCTGAACGGCGAGGCGGCTAGAAAGCGCAGTCGGTGGGGCTATTGGGGGCTGCGGTGAGGCGCATCTGAGCGACCGCAGGCTGGTCACACTGTCGAAATACAACTCTGGCCCCCTGAAACCGTACATAAGAGGCTGGACGCACGAAGCGAAAGGCGTATCGAGCGAAGGAACGAGATGGCAAGGACCTGCCAGAACTGCGGACAGAAGCTGCGCGCACGAGACAAGTATTGTTCAGAATGTGGCGTGCCGGTGGGAACCATTGCCGCGCCACCGCAGGCGCAGGAGTGGGAGTACTGCGAAGTGACATGGAGCGCGCGAGGGTTCCTAGCGAACGATAAGTCATACTTCTGGGCGCAAAATATCGTCACGGGAGACGAGGTATTGCGCAGCAAGGACACCTTTCAGGCGCGAGATGTCACAGAGACGAGGGCGCATCCAACGGATGACCGTCGGACACACGCCGTTGCAAACGAACTCACACAACACCTCAAGGACGAGGGCTGGGAGCCGATAGCGACCAGCGGCAGTGGTTGGTGGAACCAGCGGTTTCGGCGCAAAATCGTCGGCTAGGCGCGGCGCGTAGGCTAGGCTGTAGGGTGAGGATGTTCACCGTGCAGCCTTTGCCTTTGGACGCTGAAGACGTGCGCGAACCCGCCAGCTGGAAGCGCAGAGGAGGGAACCTATGGCGCTACGCAGGCAGATACAGCGGGCGGCGCGCACTCCAGCGGGAGACAGCGCCGATCAGGCATGGTGGGCGCTCGGCGACGCTCCCGTGCGGGTGGCTGAGACGCTGACACCACTTGTAGACGGGCGGGCCGCCATGCTCGCTATGTGCGCCGCCTTTCTCGCTGCCAAGGAGACCATTTGGCTGGCCGACTGGGATCTCCATGCGCAACTCTTGATGGTGCGCGGGCGCGATCAGCGCGCTGGCGCGGACGGCTCACCCGAGCAGGAGGCGTTGGTCGAACGTCTACGCGCAGCGGGGCTAGACGATGCCGCCATCATGCTATGGACGACAGGACAGCTCCGCGTTGTGGATGTGCTTGGATTTGCGGCAGGCCGCGGCGTCGACGTGCGCGTGCTGCTGTGGGATCCCTACGACCCACGCGGCGCGGTCCACATGATCAACAATCCGACAGAGCAGCAGCGCCTCCTGCAGGCGTGTGGCGTCCAGTGCCGACTCGACAAAAGCAGTCGCTCGCTGCTCCACGTCGCCCAGGCGCTCCACCAGAAGTGCTCCGCGGTAGATCATCGCATAGCCTTCGTCGGCGGCGTAGACCTCACTGTCCAATATGGCGGCGACTTCGACCGTTGGGACACGCCCTCCCATCCGTTTGATGCGCATACGCGCGCCACAGATCTCGGTCCCGCGCCACATCCGTGGCACGACGCGCAACTTCTGCTGACTGGCGCGCCGGTGCGGGATGTCGAACGCAACATCCGCCAGCGCTGGGGCGAGACCGAACGTCCCTGGTGGCGTCGCTTCACTCCACCGCTCGCGCACTTGAGTCGGATGTATCTCTCTGGTGAGCGCTACAGCGGCCAGCGAGCGCTTCGTGAAGAAGAGCAAGGGAAGCTGCCGCCGGGCGCGGGGCCGCTGGTGGCGGGAGCATCCGCGCGAGTGCAGGTGGTACGTACGATCCCTGCGCTGACGTATCGCTTCGCTCCCGCTGGGATCTACGGCGTAGCTCAGGCGTATACCCTCGCCGCGCGGCGCGCCGAATGCTTTATCTATCTGGAAAGCCAGTACCTGTGGCTTGAAAGCTTCGTCGGGGTTGACGTACGGCGCATTGGCTGGCGGAGTCATCACACGCAAGCGCTGCTCACCGAACTGGCGGCGGCCGCCGAGCGTGGTGTGGCCATCGCTGTGGTCCTCCCAGACCACCCAAATTGTGGACGTGCGTTTACCGACGATGGCATCGCCTGGCTGCGCCAACACGCGCCTCGCGCCGACGCTGCTGGCCGGCTCCACTTCTTCACCCTGGCGACATCCGCTCCTCATCCTGACCGAGGGCGCATGCGCTACCGCCCTATCTATGTCCACGCCAAGGTGGGCGTGGTGGACGACCGCTGGGCCACGATCGGCTCCGCCAACTTGAACAGCCGCGGGATGAGCCACGACGTGGAGCTCAATGTCGCCGCTCTCGATGCAGAATTTTCACGTGGGTTGCGACTGATGCTGTGGGCCGAACACGCTGGAGCCCTTTCTCACGCCTACGCGGGCTGGCCAGAGCCAGCCGCCGCCCCAACGCCAAAGCCTCTGGCGCCCTCCGCCGCCGACGGCTTGGTCGGTGCGCTAGTCCACCCCATAAATACCTGGCGCACCAACCATGATGATCTCGATCCAGCCGACCTCGCGCGACTCGATGACCCACTCGCCGGCATAGAACTTCTGGCGCGCCGCGCCAAGGAAAATCTCGAGCGGCTGCGGCAGGGCCAGCCGCTGGTCGGTCAACTCCTGCCCTATCTGCCCCATGGAGAATCCGCTGCGCTCGGCCTGGCGGTCGACCGCGAGCAGGGCCTGCTCGATCCGTTGCGCGCCACGCGTGAAGGGGTGAATGTGCGCCACCCCAACCGCTACACCTGAGGCCAAGCTGCCCAGGTGTGTGGTATGCTGCTGATCACTCAGATAGGAAGGAATCCTCATGAGCAATGTGCACTCTCTGCGTGTCGACAACGGGAAGGATCCGGCGACACACTGGACCGAGCGAGCGTTTGGCTGGACACCCTGGAGCCTTCGTCGCGTTGGCCTCGTCGGAGCGCTGTGGGTAGTCGCGCTCACGGTGGTCCTCGTTCTCTCGATCTATCTACAGATTCACCCGACAGCCCAACTCCCCGGCGATCTCGGGCTGATCACGCTGATCCAACAGATCCACCAACCGCTCCTCGTCAGATTTATCAACCTGGCGAGTGACGCCAACTGGCCACTTCCCGCCGGTGTGGCGGTCTTTCTGGTGGTCGCCATACTTGCGCTGCTTCGCCGGTGGCGCGCTGCGTTTATGGCGCTCGTCGCCGGCTTTCTCGCCGATTTCGCCAGTTTCTCGCTCAACAGTTGGGTGCATCGTCCACGACCGCACGATGTCCACATCCACGCGGTGGCGAATATAGGGTTGGGCAGCTATCCGTCAGGCCATGTCGCGCATGTCACGGCGTTCTACGGCTTCCTATTCTACCTGGCCACTGTGGAAATGCGCGCCCATCCACGCTGGAAGCCCTGGCTGATCGCGGTTCAGGTGATTTGCGGCTACTTTCTGCTCTTCATCGGCGTTTCGCGTCTCCTGGAGGGCGAGCATTGGCCGAGCGACGTGCTCGCGAGCTACCTGCTGGGCGGGATGGCGCTCGTTGGAGTCATCGTTCTCTATGAGTGGCTCGGCGTCTACTGGGACCGACGGAAAGAGCACGCCGCCAAGAAGGCCGCAGGCGACGCGGCTCACCAGACCGAACATGCCGTCAAGCGAGCTGCTGATACTGAGCCGGTAAAGCTCTATGCGCGCTTCGGCTATGGCGCCAAGGCGATTGTCTACCTGATCATTGGGGGCATGGCCCTGGCAAGCGCGCTTGGTCTTGGCGGCGGGATCACTGATCAGAATGGCGCGACTCACGTGATCTATCAACAGCCGTTGGGCGCGTTCCTCCTGATGGTTGGCGCCATTGGCTGGATCGGCTATGCGCTGTGGTGTTTCCTGAGAGCTGCGCTGGACACAGAGGGCAAGGGAACTGACGCCAAGGGTATTGTCACCAGGGTCGGCTACGCCGCCGTTGGCGTGATCTACGCTAGCCTCGCGCTGGTGGCGTTTGGGCTAGCTACAGGAAAAAGCAGCGGCGGCAAGAGTTCGAACGCTCAAGCCCAGGACTGGACCGCTCGGCTTCTCGGGTTTCCGGCGGGCGTGGCGCTAGTCGTGCTGGTCGGGCTGATTACACTAGCGATCGCTGGCGCGCTCTTTTACCGCGCTTTCACCGCTGATTTTCGCCAGCAGCTTCACCTGGGCGAGGAGCCGCCCGAGGCAGCGAAAAGCGTCGTATTCCTGGGGCGACTTGGCTACAGCGCGTTAGGAGTGGTCTTCGCAATTATCGGAGTCTTCTTCATCGTCGCCGCGCTCCAGCATAACCCCGCCCAGGCCAAGGGACTCTCCGGCGCGCTCGGAGCAGTGCTACAGGAGCCATACGGCTCTGTGTTGCTCGGCGTCGTGGCGCTCGGGCTGCTCGCCTATGGCGTCTATTCACTGGCGCAGGCGCGTCTCGTCCGCGTCGAGCCTGCCTAGCGCGACGTAGAAAGCGTGCGAAGGAGCGCCTAGAAACGCACACATGAACACTATCGATACCATCAGCGCTATCAAGTGCCGGCTGATCACGAATCCACGTTCCGGTCTGGGCGGCGCCGATCTCTCCGCGCCACTCGCGATTCTCCGCGAACACGGTTGGGATGTCTCCATCCGTCAGAAGTTGCACGGTGGACACGCGACCGAGTTGGCCAGTGAGGCCGTCCAGGAGGGCTGCCAGGTGGTCGTCAACTGTGGGGGTGACGGCACGTTGAGCGAGATCGTGGCGGGCGTGCTTGGGAGCGAGACGGCAGTTGGTGAGCTGCCAGGTGGCACGGCCAACCTGTGGTCGCGCGAGGTGGGGGTTGCTGCGCGCCTCGAAGTCGCCGCGCGACAACTTATCAGCGCCGAGCGCCGGCCGATCGATGTTGGTGAGCTCACCGTCAATGGGAAGCATAAGAGCCACTTCGTCCTCATGGCTGGAGTGGGAATCGATGGAGCTATCGTCGAGCGCGTCAACAAGAAGCTCAAGAACCGAGTCGGGCGCGTTGCGGTTGGAGTGGCTGCGCTGCAGGCGTTGCCAGTCGCCCACGCCGTTCCTGTCCGTGTCG
>DATAOM010000019.1:0-7764 GCA_036265775.1 Ktedonobacterales bacterium
ACATGACTATGAATTGCAACTTGTTATGCGCATCTCTCGTCGGACGATTCTAAGATCCGATCGCCCAAAAAGCGACCGAATATATTGGAATGACACGACTTGGTTGAATCCAGATGTTGCGATTCTATATGCTCGTGAGCCTCTTTCAAAGATTGAGCAGGAGAAATATCGTAAGAGACTCGAAACATAGTAGGAGGCCAATAAATACCGCTGGCCTCCTCTGCAATCTCAGTTCGCCTCATCCACAGTGACTGACGGACTCCACTCGTAGAGGGCGATCTGACAATAGATGCTGAAGCCGAGGCGGCGATAGACTGGCTCGCCCAGGGTCGAGGCGCCAAGGACGCCGACGCGGTAACCCAATTCACGCGCCGCACGCAACGGCGCCAGCGTCAGCGCAGCACCGACGCCACCCCTGCGCACATCGGGATGGACCGAGACGAAGTAGATGCCTGCGACGCCTGCGGCGAGGAAGAGCGTGCTCGTCGCCACCGGCGCGCCATCCAGCAGACCGAGATAGTGCCGCCAGGGCGTCTCGTCGCCGCAGCCAAGCCGCGCATACATCGCTCCGACCCACTGGCTCTCGACCGCACCCTCGCCGAAGCCGTTGGCGTTGAGCGTCGCAGCCCACGTGGCGATCTCCGCCGTGTCGCGCACGCGCTGGATAGTGAGACCTTCCGGCAGGGGCGCATCCTCATGCAGCGCATGTAGATCTGCCGCCATGCCCGGCTCGTCGCCTGCGTAGGTGAAGCCCGCCGTGATCAGACGCCGCCCCAGATCATCAGGGCGCATAGAAGGGCCGATATGCCATGAGCCGGGAACGTCATGCGTCGCCATGCTCTCGCGGCTGGCCAGAATCGCTGCGTCGGCGGTTTCCGGCGTCAGGTTGGCGTGGACGACAGCATTGTGGTAGCTCAGTGGAGAGCCGCCGATGGTCCAGGTGGTCTCGCTATCGTCGCGTTCCTCGCCGCCGCCTGCGCGGCCCAGGGCCAGCAAAAATGCGGCAGTGTTCTCCTCGATGGCGTGGATGAGCATATCGGGAGTCATGTCCGTCAGGATGTCGCTCTGCTCGTTCTCGTTCGGTTCTCGCATTGGTCGCTCCTCATGCTGTTCTTTTTCCAGCAACGCCTAGCGCGCCACGCGATAGCAGCGTTCCGTTCAAGGCGAACCTAGAAAGCGACCGCGATGCAAACCATAGCGAACTCAACTCCTATTGATGAGCAAGAATCCTATGACAAACACCTCTCAGCCTACCATATTCACCCGCATCCAGATGCAACCATCTGCCCCCTCGGCGTGTTTCATTTGACAGAGAATGAGACGCGACGAGAGCAGGAGGAATCGGTGATGACGACACGGACCATCCAGCCGGAGAACAATGTGCGCGTGACCCTTATCGAGGGCTACTCACGGCGACTGCTCGACGCGATTGAGATGGGTGGCGCATGGAGCCGGGAGGCGCGCGCAATCCTGACCCTCGCGGCGCAGGCAGGGGTACGGCTGGACGAGGAGACATTGCTGTGGAGTGATATCCATGACCTGCAGATGCTGCGCCTCTTCCTGCGCAGCCAGGACGCAGCATGATCCTCCGCACACACTGTTAGAAATCTGTAAGAGGCGGCGGGAATCCTTGACCAAGTACCCGTCGCCGATGTTTAATCTGTTGTGCAGGCTTAATGACGCAGAAACATCGGCGCATGAGCCAATCGCCAGAACGATTATCGCGAATCGCTCGGCGTAGACGAATCGGGGCGACTTGATGAAAACTGATGGTCTCGACACGATGCTCGCGCCACGCGCAGACGCGACGCCATACTCCCAGCGCTTTCTCGCCGCGCTCGACGCCGGTGGATCGTGGAGCCGCGAAGCGTTTGCGCTGATCGAACTCGCCGCGCGTCTGGGGTTGCGCTTCGACGAGGATCTGCTCTCCTGGAGCGACGCCCGCGATCTGACGTCGATCCGGCTCTTCCTCTGCCTGCGCTACTACCGCCAGTTGCGTTCTGGGACGCAGAATTAATCCATGCGCTTCTAAGGCCGGGCCATCCCATGATTGATGACATCAGCGAGAAAATCCTCATCCTCCTCCAGCAGGACGCGCGCCTTTCCAATGCCGAGATCGCGCGCCAGGTGGGCCTCGCGCCCTCCGCCGTCTTCGAGCGCATCCGCAAGCTGGAGGAGCGCGGCGTCATTCGTGGCTACGAGGCGAAGCTGGATCCGCGCGCGCTCGGTCTGGGGCTGGTCGCCTATATCTACGTCCGCGCCGATGAGCCGGTCGGCTCGCTGCGAGCCGGTGAGGCGCTCTGCGCGATTCCTGAGGTGCAGGAGGTTCATCACATCGCCGGCGAGGACTGCTATCTCGTCAAGGCACGTGTCGCCGATACTGAGGCGCTCGGCGACCTGTTGCGCGAACGATTCGGCGCGATCCCGTCGGTGCGCACGACGCGCTCGACCATCGTGCTGCACACGCTCAAAGAGACCGGACAACTGCCCATCCCCGACGACAAGACGGCCGAGGACCGGCGCGAGAGAGGGGAATCGGCATGACAAAAACACGTGATCCGCGTCTGGCGCTGCAGATCGGCGCCGCCTTCCTCGCGGTCTATATCATCTGGGGCTCGACCTATTTCGCCATCAAGGTGGCGATCCAGACGATGCCGCCGCTGCTGATGGCGGGCGCGCGCTTCCTGGTCGCCGGTGCGCTGGTCTTTGGCTGGCTGCTCCTGCGCGGCGCAGCGCGGCCGAAGCTGGTTCACTGGCGCTCAGCGCTGATCCTCGGCGGGCTGCTGCTCTTTATGGGCAATGGCGGCGTAACCTGGGCCGAGCAGGTCATCCCCTCAGGACTGGCGGCGCTGATCGTCGCGATGGTGCCGATTTACGTTGCGCTGCTCGATTGGGTACGTCCCGGTGGCGCGCGACCAGGCGTATTGCGGATCGCCGGGCTGGTGATCGGCTTTGTGGGCGTCGCGCTGCTCATCGGGCCACTGGCGACCGCCGGCTTCTCGCCGGCGCTCTTCGCCGCGTTTGTGCCGCTGATCGGCTCGCTGTGCTGGGCGGCGGGAACGCTCTATGCGCGCTCGGCGAAGCTCCCGACGAACCCGCTGGTCGGCACTGGTATGGAGATGCTGGTGGGGGGCGTCTTGCTCACAGGCGCAGGGCTGCTCCTCGGCGAGGGCGGTCAGATCCATCCGGAGAAGTTCTCGCTTGACTCGGTGCTCGCGTTCGCTTTCCTGGTCATCTTCGGCTCGATTGTCGCCTTTACGTCGTATATCTGGCTGCTGGGCAAGGTCAACCCCGGACGTGTCTCCACCTACGCCTACGTCAATCCCGTGGTCGCGGTCTTCCTCGGCTGGGCCTTCGCCAGCGAGGAAGTGACCGGGCGGACGCTCATCGCGGCGGCGGTAATCCTGCTGGCGGTGATGATTATCACGCTCTCGCCGAACCGGGCGCGCGAAGTCGCGCCAGCCGAATCAAAGCAGGACGCTGACCTTGGCGTCGCCGCGATAGACACGCAACCATTGCCGGAACTGGTGGATTAGCGGATTCTGCATGTCCTCAGGCAAAGGTCAACCGGCAGATCACCGCAGGGGGCGCATGCCGATGTACATGCCGCGACCGCCCAGCCACTGACGATCATGATGCGCCTCCAGGCCAGCCTGCAGAAATGCGGCCAGATACTCCTCCGCCGTGAAGAGTCCCAGTTCGTGGCGCTCGGTGAAACGCTCAATGCCCGCAGATGTCGCCACCAGGTAATGGAAGTCGAGAATAGCGACGTTGCCCTCCCCGCCGCTAACGGCCATACGCGCCAGCTTGAGATCTGGCTGGTCCACGAACATCGCGTGCAAATAGCCAGGCATCCAGTCCTGCGGCGATAAGAACGCTCCAACGAGCAAGACACCACCAGGGCGAAGGCTCCTAGCCATCGTGGCGATGGCCTGTCGCAGCCGCTGTGCGATCTGGGTGTAGGCGATGGAGCTGTAGAGGCAGGTCACCACATCAAACTGGCGTCCCAAATTGAAGTCCACCATATCGCCCTGATGGAAGGGCATATCCGGGAAGCGCTTGCGAGCAAGCGCGAGCATCTCTGGGTCCAGGTCTAGCCCTTCATAGGCGAAGTCATCACGCAGGTACGGCACATGGCCCCCGGTCCCGCAGGCGACGTCGAGCAGCGCGTTCCCCTCCGAGCGCTTGTGCGCCGCAATGAGCCGCTTCACGTGGGCCGCCTCCTGGGCGTAATCCTTCTCACTGTAGATTGCGTCGTAGTATCGCTGGGACTTGGAAAACATATCCGATGCTGACCTCTCCAGTGATCAAGGTGATGGTTCCGTAGCCTAACAGGTCATAACAGGCAATGTCCAGACGGCAGAACGGCCGAATGGCAGTAACCGAAGGGGAGCCATATGACACCCGCTAGGCAAACTTGAGGCTGTTGACGACGTGCGTCAGCGTCGGCGAGGGCTGGCCACCAGTCGAGTATTCCTCCTTCACGATCAGCACCTCATCGCCGGACGCGACGTAATAGGCGACGCTGGCGAAGTCGATCTTGCCGTTGGTCCACTCCACCGGTAGCTGCGTCACCTGCAGCGCCTGATGGTCGCCGATGGTGAGCGTGCGCGCCTCTTGTGAGTTGGCCGGGGGGCTGTCTGGATCGGTCTCGCGGAAAACTGTGTAGAAATCGGTCAGGGAGAGCTTATTGGGATTAGTGAAGGCGTCAATCTCCAATTTGTTGTAGGGTGGCGGCGGAACCTCCTCAGGGTCGCTCACCTTCTGTGGATCGTAATTATAGATGCTGAGATAGTCGGTCGTCCCAGATGTGTCGTCGGGAAACCAGTTCGCCGGGTACTCGAGGCTGTAGTGATACATCGTGTTGGTGTAGGTCTTCCAGCCAGCCACCGCGACCGGCGTCGCATCACTGATCGAGGTGTCTCCGCCGCCGAAGTCGTCCCCCGCGCCACCACCACAGCCCGCCAGCAGGCATACCAGACTCAGCGCCATCACTGTCAACGCTGATATTGTCGGACTCTGCTTCGTGTCCCGAGATCTCATGCGCATTCGCCAACCTTTCGCCGCTCGCCATCCCACCACATCCTACGCTCTCTTGCTGTCGCAGGCAATGCGTCGCCACCGTCGCGTGCTATACTTTGGGAAGTATGATTGCGCGCCGAAGCAAAGGCGGTTTCCTCTATGTTTAGTGAGATACAGGCGGCGCTGGCGCATGGCGCCCCGGTGGCGCTCATCACCGTTGTGCGGACGCATGGCGCGGCTCCCTGTGGTCCTGGCGCGAAGCTGCTCGTACGCGCCGATGGCTCTCTCTCTGGAACGCTCGGTGGCGCCACGACCGACGCTCGTATCCGCGCCGACGCGTTACGGGCGCTGGAGTCCGGTGAGCCAGCGATGCTGACCTACCATCTCGACCCAGATTCTGGCGAGAGCGTCGGTAGCTGCGGCGCGACGCTGGAGGTCTTCGTCGAGCCGCTTCGCCCGGAGCCGCGACTGCTGGTGGCTGGCTCTGGTTATGTCGCCCAGGCGCTCGCGCGGCTCGCCGTTCCCTTGGGCTGGCGCGTGACGCTGCTGGACGACCGCACCGAGTTCGTGCGCTCGGCGACGCTGCCGGAGGGTGTGGAGACGCTCATCGGCGAGATGGCCGAGCATCTGCTGGAGCGCCGCCCCGACCCCATGACCGCCATCGTCATCGTCACCCGTGGGCATCGCGCCGATCAGGAGGTTCTGCGCGCGGCGCTGGAGACGACCGCTGGCTATGTCGGCATGATCGGCAGTGTAAGCAAGGTTCGCGCGATCTTCCGCAACCTCCTGCGCGATGGGATGACGGCGGAGACGCTTACGCGCGTGCATGCGCCCATTGGACTGGACCTGCGCGCTGAGACACCCGACGAGATCGCGTTGAGCATCGCGGCGGAACTGCTGCTCTGGCGGCGCGGTGGGACGGGTCAGCCGCTCAAAGACACCGCCGGTGTGCTCAAGCAGGTGATTGCCAGTATGGAAGGTGTGGATACGGCGGATGCCGAGCCAGCGCCAGAGGAAGACGCTGCCAGTGTCAACTAAGGCCCAACTAAGACCGTGCGCCACAGACCCGTCAGGCTTCACGCATTGTCGAGCCGCCGCACCTGCGCGACACGCTCCTCCGCGCGCATCAGCCGCTCCTGATTCCTGCGCTTGCTCAGGATGCGCCGATAGATGATGATCTGGACGATCGCCGCGAGCACCAGCGCGATCGCCGCCGCGAGCAGTCCAGTGGTCAGCGAAGCGCTATCGATCTTCTGCAGCCCGCCAGAGACGAAGAGGATCGTGTAGCCGAAGAAGACCGCCGCGCCGAGGCAGAGGCTATCCAGGAAGGCGACGGCGAAGCTGATAAGGAAGGTGATGCTCCCAACACGCTCATCGCTGGGAATCGTCTCGAGCCGCCAGTTAAAGACATTCTGCAGATTTTCGTATTGTGGCGCGAACATCTTGATGTAGTGCGCCTTGATGAGATTCATGGTGATCAAACTGTCGCGGTGCGCCTGGCGCAGCCGGATGAGTTGTACGAAGAAGATGATGCCAAGCGATCCCGCGATGAAGAGCAATCCAAAGGTGAGCGGCGGAGTGAATGCCTGAAGTCCGCCACCAAGCTGGTAGAGCGCGCCGAGTCCGGAGGCCAGCACGCCCATCAGCAGCAGATAGAGGTTGAACATACGCGCACGATCTTCGTACGCCTGGTAGGCGCTGATGCCCGCGTAGTTAAACTCCTCCATCAGCATCGTCTCCAGATGGAGTTCGCCATCCCGCGCGCCAGGCGCTGGAGGATCGTGGCGCGGAAACGGCATGTTTGTGGGATCAGCGGGCATAGCGCCTCCTACTGTGTTCGCGGCGAGCGTCAGGCCAAGCAGTGTTTTGCCATCCTCAATCTGACCAGAGCGAGCGCGCTCCAGCGCCTGACCGAAGGGCAGCCACTCGACGGCGAGGATGTCGGGATCGCGCGATGGGGATTCGTCCATATCGAGATCTGTCGCCAGGAAGATAGTGATCGCCTCAGTTGAAAATCCTGGTGAGGGATACTCACGCGCAAGCTGGCGCCAGGTCCGCGCGGTGTAGCTGGTCTCCTCGCGCAATTCGCGTGCGGCGGCGCGTTGTGGCTCCGCGCGCTCGTCGGCGCGCACGAGTCCCGCGGGCAGTTCCCAGGTGTCGCGTTCCACCGCTGGACGCGGCTGGCGCACGAGCGCGACCAGCGGGACGCCTCCAGCGGAATCGGTCCGCAGCGCGACAATGGCGACGGCGTCGGGGTGCTCGACGATCTCGTAGCGCCGCGCATGGCCGTCAGGTGAGGTAACGGTCTCGACACGGACTGCGATCAGGTCGCCGTGAAAGACTTCCTGCCCTTGGGATGGGGTACCTGGATCGGACACAACCCCTCCTTCATGTGCACTGGTGGACAATATCCCCAGAGCGGTGGGGTGTCGGCCCAGCACGGCGATTCTAGCATGTCTGCGGTGTCGCGCATAGCGTCAGGTGTCGCGTCAGGCATAGCGAAGGGCGCTGGCCCGCCTCTGTGGTAGAGGAGCCAGCGCCCAGCAGCGGGGAATGCAGGAGGGAATGCCAGAACGACGATCTCAGCGCGTAATAATCACCGCCGTGCCTACCGGCGCCCAGGCGTAGATCTTGGCGGCGTTGGTGGTCGTCATACCGACACAGCCGTGGCTGCCATACTCCCAGCCGTTCACGGGCTCGGGAGGGCGGCCAGCGGCTGGGTCACCTTCGTCCGTGCAACTT
>DATAOM010000020.1:0-25637 GCA_036265775.1 Ktedonobacterales bacterium
CTCGTTGCTGCAAGATCGTAATGAGCACGGTCTCACCTGCGGCGACGACGCCGCTGATCCCGCCAACGAGCGCAGCGATGGCTTCGAGTCGCTGCGCTGGTGAAAGCGTCGCGAGCAGGTCACCCAGGTTCAGCACGCCGAGATGAACGTCACCAATCGTCACCTCACCAAAGTTGACAACTTGCAGATCCACGGGAAACGGCAGGCTTGCCGCCGCGCCCGCCACGATGGGAATAAGCAAGAACGCGGTTGCCATGGTTAGCCATAGGAACAGAATCAGCAAGCTTCGTCGCCGCAGGCGACCGATCGGTCCCGCCGCCAACCCACCAAGAATGCCGCCGACGCCGCAGGCGCCGAGAAGGAGACCAAGCGTGATGGGGCTGGGATTAAGGGCGCGCGAGAGCAGCACCAACGTGACGCCGAACGTGCCGGTATAGGCCAGATTTCCCAGGATCGAGATGATGATCGTTGCGCGGGTCAGTGGCTGGCCCAACGCATAGCGCAATCCAGCTCTGATGTCGCTCCAGAGACCCTCCCCGCGCTCACTCTCCTCCGTTGCCAAACCGCGCGACGCAGTGTCGCTTGCGCTGGCAATGGCGCCTACAGCTTCGCTCTCTACGCCTGGCGACGACGGCGAATCAGCGACTTGTATGCCGCTAATGCCGCCCACCGAGGCGCTAGCCGCTATACTGCTGGTCTCATCTATTGTAGGCATGACTGGCCGGTTGCCATTGACGCCATCTGCGCCATCCTCGTTCGTCTGGTCCTCTTGTGGTGATGGCAGCGTTTGGGCGGGTGAGATGGATTTGACGTCCTCAACGTCCTCGACCACTTCGCTGCCTTCGACGATCTCGACGATCTCAATGACCTCGACAAGGCGATACGTTCGCGGAGTCTGTACAACGACCGGTCCTGCCGCCGTCATCAGTGTTGTGACCATCTGTTCAGGCGCGGGGAGGTCATCTTGCCGCGTCTCGCCTGCGACTGCTAGATCAGAAGACGCAAATGTTCCCTCGCCTCTGGCGACGCCGCTAGACGGATCGCTTACCGTCTGCCGCAGACGCACGCCGAGCAGCGTGATCGAGGAGATCACGAAGGTAATCGCGTCCAAGAAGAACGCGCCCGCCGCTTGGGCGGCGACAGCGGCGCCGCCGATGACAGGGCCAATGATCATCGTCAGCCAGAGGATGATTTGCATGAGCCCGTTGGCCGCTGAGATTTCCTCATGTTCCACCGTACGCGGCACAATCGCCTGCGAGCCAGGCAGAAAGAGCCCACTCCCTGCACCCTGCAGACCGGCGAGGAGCGCGATAACCCACAATGGGGGCAAGCCATAAAGTAAGGTCGCGCCAATGGCGCCGACGACCGCCGCTCGTCCAATGTCGGCGACCAGCATAACAATGCGCGGGTTCACACGATCCGCCAGCGCGCCACCAAGTGGCAGCAGCGCCACGCGAGGAATAGCTTCAGCAGCGAGTACGAGCCCGACTCGGATTGGATCGCCAGTCGCGGCAAGTACGGTCCAAGGAAGCGCGACTGCGAACACCTGGTCACCCAATGCAGAAGTGAGTTGGCCGGCGAAGAGACGCGAGAAACTCCTGCGGCGCAGTGGCGCAAACGGTCCAGTTCGCCTCCGCGAGGGTGTTAACGTTGACACACATCCTCCCAGCACCCACGCGTTGGACGTAGTACCTTGCTTGGCACATCACCCCCACGCGATACCACCGCCTCCACAGGCGCGACAGCCCTCGGCGTGGAGGCGCGCCCAGTATACCTGATCGCCGTGTAGTTCGTCTCACAGTTTTGACATAAAGGCGACGGTCAGGTAGGATAGGGACGCTGTTAGCGCGTCTTTTGTGTCACGTTTGCCGTCTGTGACGCACGACGAGCGTACAATGCCCCCCACGAGACTTCGTCTTTCTGAGATGTCGTTTCTGACTTAACAGTGTCCAGCGGAAGGATCTGGTGTGCTTTCCTTTGAGCGTATCCGCGATCGTCAGATGTCCGCGCGCTATCCCGAACTCCTCTGTCTCACCCCACGTCAACGCGATCAAGCCATCTACGAGCGGAGACGCCCACATACCGACATCGTCGCTGTGGCTCTGCGTCATGACGATTTGAGCGACACCCAGGTGCAGGCGCTCGACGAATTTCGCCTGGATCAGTACCTGCTCTGTGGTTTCTATGACGCGGCCTATATCGACGCCCAGCAGATTACACATGATCCCGATCTCTACACTCTTCCGCGTGACACCATCCACCTGATGGTCGGCGCAAGCGATGGCCGTTTCCTCGCCTACTCCTACCTCCAATCCCCCAAGGGAGGGGAAGCCCTCGCGCCAACCGTCACGCTGTCCGATCCCGGCCGTCCCTGGTTCCCCTGTGAGATTGAGTCCATCGGTCCCGATGTCTTTCCGTCGCTTCCGGGGTTGCGTCATGCGCCGATCAGCCGCCTGGCTGAGGTCTCGATCCTGCTCGCGAATCAGGTGATCCAAGGCACTGCAAGCCGGTACGCTGTGGTAGAAGACCTTCTGGCCTTGGCGATGCTGCAAATCGCTCCCCGAGTCGACCTTATCGCGACCCTTGCGTACTGTGACTTTGAGGCGCGCAAGGTGATCTATGACGTCGGCATGACGGCGATCTACGCGCCCGATGCCCCAGTGCTCTACAACAACCTGCGCCCACACTGGACGGCGGCCGCCAATGAGCCTGGGCGTTTTTGGCCATCGGTCTTTTCCAGCGCCGACTTTCAGCATGGAATAGCCCATCTGGAGGCGTTGGATCATATCTTGAATCAACCGCCGCGTGAGATACGCGCTGAATTGGTGAGTTGGCGCCGGATGGGCAAGCGGATTGAACCACGCGCCCTCTTGCCTGGTCCGGGCATGAGCGCTCTCCGTTGGGTGACGGCGCCGAGCCTTGATCCTGACGTGTTAGACTCGGCCGAGCAGGCAGGCTAAGCGCCGCGAGCCCTTTCACACCTTGCAGGCGATAAACACATTGACACGGCGCATATGATAAGCAATGATGCGGTCGCGTGTCCCTACTGGAGGCGCAGCGCAATATCAACCGCTCTTTCTCGCCTAAGACGCAGATCAACCTGGATGGGTCAGATGGCGCACATAGTAGAGTAGGTGTGAGGCAGATGAGGCAATATCCGCAACAATATCCACAGCAGCCATACCAGCCACAGCCGCGTCCGACGATGGGGCGTCTAGACAGTCAGTCGCGCCGTCCAAACCTTTGGCTGCGCTTGACGAGCCCGGGCGCAGATAGGCCTCCGCGATCCATAGAGGAACGAGAGCGCCTGCGGAAAGCGCGATTGGCGTCCTATATCATCTTGAGCATCCTCGTGGTCATCGTTCTTCTCATTCCTCTTGGACTCGGTGATCCGGTCGGCACGTTACTGCCAGTGCTTGCCGCTGGTGTTTTCACCTTGGGCGCTGCGGTGCTGAATCGCTTCGGCAATGTCACAGCGACCGCCGTGATTCTGCTGTTGATCGTCAATGGCGCTATCGCCGCCTCATTACTCAGTCAGCCGAATGGGCTAACGACTGACGCGCTTCCTGCCTTCGATCTGTTTGTGATTTCCGTCGTCGTCGCCGCCTCGCTGCTTCCACGCGCAGCCGCTTTTTTCGTGGCGTTTCTCAACATCGGCATCATTGCCGCGCTTTTTTTCCTGACACCACACGCGCCTGATCTCGTCCATGAGGTGAGTGACCCTGCGATCCTCGGTGGCGGCGCTGTTGCGATCGCGTCGCTGCTCGCTCGTCCGATCGCACTGCAGATGATCATTGCAATTGTCGCCTATCTTTGGGTGCGCGGCGCTGACGACGCCATTCGGCGGGCCGACCGCGCGGAGGAGATCGCGGCCCTGGAGCATACGCTGGCTGACCAGAAGCGCCAGCTCGATATTGGCGTCCAGCAGATCCTGCAGACACACGTGCGCGCCGCTAACGGCGATTACACCGCGCGTGCGCCACTGGGACAGGACAACATCCTCTGGCAGATCGCCTCCTCGCTCAATAACCTGCTCTCACGTCTCCAGCGCTCTGGCCAGGCGGAGCATCAACTGCGGCGCACCGATGAGGAGATTCGCCGCCTCGCCGCCGCTATCGACGACGCGCAGGCCGGACGCAAGCCGATCTGGCCTGCGCCCACCGGCACCGCCGCCGATTTGATCCTGGAGCGCATCCGCGGAGGACGCCGCTCTGCTCCACAGCCGATAGTCCAGGAGCAGCCCGGACTCTCACAGCCCATGAGCGGCTTCCCAGGCGATCCGCGCAGTGGGTGGCCAGAAGCAGTGTCACAACAGATGCCGCCCGCGCAAGGCGGCGCGTCCGTATGGCCAGACCAGATGGCTCCGGCGCAGCAACCGATGGAACCGGCGCAGAATGGGGGCTGGCCTGGGCAACAGCAGGCGCAGAATGGCGGCTGGCCGGAGCCATCTGGCGATCAGGGCGCGCAGGATGCGAATCCCTGGGCCTTCCCGCAGGACGAGCGCTAGCGACGCATCCGGCGACGTATCCGGCGACGTATCCGGCGACGCATCCGGCGACGTATCCGGCATTGTGGCCTGGCGGACGAGCGCCATCTCGTGTACAATGGACGCCAAGCCGCCGATAGCTCTTCCCATAGCCCTTTCACCGCCAGGAAGCGAGGCGCGCGGTGATCATCGAAGGAACGATTGTCTCGAAGGAGTCTGGCCTCTCGGCGGTCTTCGTGGGTGTCGAACAGCCCTATGTCCGCTGTGTCATCGCGCGCCTCGATGCTCCAGAGGTACACGCTGAGGCGCGCGTCGTCGGGCTGAACGACGTTCCGGCGCCGGTTGGCGGGCGAATCAAGCTGGAGGTGACACGCACGATCACCGACCGGCGCGCCGGTGTGGTACGCTTCGACTGCAAGTTGCTCGAAGCGAGCGGTCCAGATAGTGCTTAGTTGCGCGCTCTCGTCGTCTATCCAGTCGTTGTGCGGTTTTGTGGGAGATACGCCTCAAAGCGCTGAAGGATCGCGCTCATGGAAACGAACTCACTCGTCACGCTGCTGACCGACTTCGGCCAGCAGGATAGTTATGTCGGCGTCATAAAGGGCGTCATCCTCAGCCTCGCGCCGCACGTCACACTCGTGGACCTCACGCACGCTGTCCCACCGCAGGATGTGCTCACAGGCGCCTGGATGCTGCATATCTCCTGGCGCTACTTCCCCGAGGGGACAATCATTCTCGCCGTCGTCGACCCTGGCGTCGGCTCCACGCGCCGCGCGGTCGCCTTCCACTCCGCCAACCGCACGTTCGTCGGCCCCGATAATGGCCTCTTCAGCTATATCCTGGCTGCCGCCACGCCGGAGCGCGCGGTCGCGCTCGATAATCCGAAGTATCAGTTGCCCTCGCCCAGCGCCACGTTTCACGGACGAGACATCTTCGCTCCGGCGGTGGGCAATCTGGCGGCGGGCGTCGCGTTGAGCCAGTTGGGAACGCCGGTTGAGCCGTCCAACCTCGTGCGTCTGCCATTGCCACGGGCGGAATGGCGCGCTGGGGTACTCGTTGCTCATGTTCTCCATATTGACGCGTTCGGTAACGCGATTCTCGACGTAGATCCGGAGCAGACGGACGAGATCCTGCGCAACAGTGCGGCGGAGGCGATGGTCGGCTGGCGGCGAATAGTCCAGCATGTGCGCACATTCGGCGAGGGGCCGAAGAACGAGTGCGCGCTGCTGCGCGACAGTTCCGGCCACCTGGCGATCATCCTGCGCGAAGGTTCGGCGGCCCAGATGCTACACCTCCGTCGCGGCGACGAGGTGCGTATCACGGGGCTGCGCTCGCCCATCTGACCAGGCTGATTGCGGCGTACAAACAAACAGGGATTTATGGGCGGGACTTTTCGTTCACGCCTATGAAACTCGTTGCCCAAAATTGGGCGCCTATGCTATACTCCTCTTGTATGGGAAGTGATGAACGTCATGACGACTGGCGACGACAAACCTCCCGATCCGGGCCTCTGGACCGGCTTCGCTGTGCCAGGACAGATACTCGCCTTTATCCTTGGCGGGGCTGCGCTCGGTCTCCTCGCTGGTCACTTCATCGATAGCGCGTTCAACTCAAGCCCCATAGCGACATTCATCGGGCTGCTGCTTGGCCTTGCCGCGGGTGTCTTTGGGATCGTTCGCTTCGTCTCCAGAATGTAGTGAGGCGAACGGCGCGCGGCTGGCCATGAGATCGCCAGCGTGGCGGTTGGAGCAGGCGGCGGCCAGGAGACGAAGGGGAGTCCCCAGTGCTCTGGAAACTGCCGGAAATCTCGGCCCCGCCCGAGACGCTTTTCTTCATCGGGCCGCTTCCCATTACCAACAGCCTCCTCCTCTCGATCATCAGCGGCATCATCGTCATTACCTTCTTCCTCCTCGCCACGCGCAATCCCAAACTCATCCCCAGGCCGCTGCAGAACCTGATCGAGTGGATGACGCAGGGGCTGCTCAACATCTGCGAGGAGGTTGCGGGACGCGAGAACGGACGGCGCTTCTTCAAGTGGGTCGCGTCGATCTTCTTCCTCGTGCTGGTCGCCAACTGGTGGTCGGTGGTACCTGGCATTGGCACAATCGGCGTCAAGAACACCGAGATTCCAGGCTGCGAAGGCGTCACCGAGATTGTCCTCACTGGCCCCCACTCGAACTGCTACACGCCGCTCTTGCGCCCACCTTCGACAGACCTCAACTTCACGCTTGCGCTGGCTCTGATTACGGTCATCATGACGCAGGTGTATGGATTCAGGATTCTGGGCGTACGCAAGCAGTTGGGCCGCTACTTCACCCTAAAGGATGGGCCGATTGGGTTGGTGGTGGGGCTGCTCGAGTTGCTGCTCGAGCCGCTACGCATCATATCGCTCAGTTTCCGTCTTTTTGGCAATGTCTTCGCCGGTGAGGTGCTGCTGATCGTGATCGGCTTCCTTCTCCCGGTGGTCGGCCCGATTCCGTTCTATTTCCTCGAGATCTTCGTCGGATTCATTCAGGCGTACGTCTTCGCCTTCCTCGCCCTCATGTACTTCACGCTCGGCACGACTCCACATGGTCACGACGATCATCAGGAGGAGCACGCCGCCGAGATTGAAGCTGAGGCGGAAGGGAAAGCCCAACGCGCACTGGCGCAACACTAAAGGCGGTTTGGTTGGCACGGAGGTGTGAGTCGGTTATCTCTGCCACGAACGCGTGGCTGCGATAGGTCTTCATTCATGGCTCGTCGGAGTCAGAAGCGCGTCGGGAACGTCCCGGCTGCGACGCACACGCCGCTCTCGCAGAACGAAGTAGCGGCGCCATCAGGAGGATTGACGTGAACTATCAACTTGCGGCGGCTATCGCGATTGGTCTTGGCGCCATCGGTCCTGGCGTTGGCATCGGCCTGCTGGCCGGCCCGGCGATGAGCGCGATGGGACGCAATCCCGACGCCGCCGGTCTCATCCGCACGAATATGATTCTCGCGATCGTGTTCACCGAGGCTATCGCGATCTATGCGCTCGTCGTGGCGCTGATCATCCTGTTCGTTCCGACCCTCAAGTAATTCACTGTAGCGCAGGCGGGACCATCGTCTGGTCCCGTGAGTGGAAGTCGGAAGGAGGAACGGGTGAGCGCAAGTCTCTTTTTAGGCGCGCCCGTCGTGGCGGACACGGGCCTGCCACTGGGGATCAACCTCTACAGCCTGATTGCGCAAGCGATTGTCTTCACAATCGTGCTCATTGTGCTAGCGAAGTTCGCATTCCCCGTGCTGACCAAGACCCTGGCCTCACGCGAGAAGGTGATCCGCGAGGGCATCGAGAACACGGAGACCTCACGCAAAGAGCTGGCAGAAGCGCAGACACGCATCGAGGGCATGCTCGAAGACGCCCGCCAGCAGGCGCAGCGCTCGCTCGCGCAGGCAAACCAGGCTGGCGAGCAACTACGCGCGCAGATCGAGCAGCAGGCGCAGGATCGCGCGCGCGATATCCTGGCGCAGGCGGAGAAGAACACGCAGCAGGCCGTCGCCCAGGCGAAGGCTGAACTGCGTAGCGAGGTCGCCGACCTGGCGATACTCGCCGCGGAGCGCGTCGTCGGCAGGTCAATGGATACCGCCACGAACCGGCAACTGGTGCAGGAATTCGTGGCGCAATCGAAGGAACTCCAGTGTTAAAGGGCGCGATCGCACGACGCTACGCGGAGGCGGCGTTCGAGATAGGCGTGGAGAATCAGACGCTCGACCGCTGGTTGAACGATCTGCGCACCATCGCCGACTACCTGGGCGCCCGCCAGTTGACGTTCATCCTGAGCGAGCCGAACATCCAGTTCGAGCGCAAGGAGCAGGTGGTCCGCGACCTGCTCCAGGATAAAGTGCAGAAGGACGCGCTGGGTCTGGCGCTGCTGATCGTCGAGCGGCAGCACGTCGAGGGCGTCAAGCAGGTGCGCGACGAGTTCGAGCGCCTCTACGACAACTATCGCGGCCAGGCGCACGCTGAGTTGACGACCGCCGCGCCGCTCGACGACGACCTGCGCGAGCAGGTCAAGGCGGACCTCCAGCGCGTCACCGGCAAGCGCATCATCTTGCATGAGCGGGTGGACCCGACCATCCTGGGCGGCGCAATCGCCCGTGTCGGTGATACGCTGATCGATGGCAGCGTCCGCCGCAAGCTCAGCCTGCTGCGACAGCAGATTCTGCGTGGCGGTGGGCTAGGTGGCGCGGATGACGGCGCGCTGCCAGACACGGGAACGCCTCCCGGCGGCGCGCCCGCGACGGACACGCCATCTGTGGACGGTGGTTCGATGATAAACGAGATGGGGCCGCGTTCCGGCGGTGGGGCGCACGTCGCTCCTCGTGACGGCGACTCCAGTGCGAACCGTCAACACGACGCCAGGGGACGCAACAAGCGCGACCGGCGACGGCGGCGCTAGCAATTGACACACAGCGACGGACATCGCGCCGACAAGTGAGGAATACAGCATGGCGATTACAGACGAAATCACTCGCGTGATCCGCGAGCGTATCCAGGGCTTCGACGGCGCGGCGACCGACGCCACGATGACCAGCGTAGGTACAGTCTTGACGGTCGCGGACGGCATTGCGCGCGTCTACGGCCTCGCGGACGTGCGCTACCTCGAACTGGTCGAGTTCACCCGCACCGGCCTCTTCGGCATCGCATTCAACCTCGAAGAGGACTCGGTCGCTGTGCCGATTCTCGGCGACTACACACAACTGCGCGAGAACGACGAGGTGCGCACGACCGGGCGCATCATCTCAGTGCCGGTCGGCGACGCGCTGATCGGGCGCGTGGTCAATGCGCTGGGCGAGCCGATTGACGAGGCGGGACCCATCGCCACGACGAAGACGCGACCGGTGGAGCGTGTCGCGCCGGGCGTCATCACGCGCCACCCAGTGAATACGCCGGTGCAGACAGGCCTGAAGGCGATTGACGCGCTCATCCCGATCGGGCGCGGGCAGCGCGAGCTGATCATCGGCGACCGCCAGACGGGCAAGACCGCCGTGGCGCTGGACACGATCATCAACCAGAAGGGGAAAGACCTCGTCTGCATCTACGTGTCCATCGGGCAAAAGAACTTCCAGGTGGCCCAGATCACCGAGACGCTGCGCCGCTACGGCGCGCTGGAGCACACGATCATCGTCCACGCCAGCGCCGAAGATCCCGCTCCACTGAAGTATCTCGCTCCCTACGCTGGTTGCGCGATGGGCGAGGAGATCATGGAGAGCGGGCGCGACGCGCTTGTCATCTATGATGACCTCTCCAAGCACGCCGACGCCTACCGCAATATGTCGCTCATCATCCGCCGCCCGCCGGGCCGCGAGGCGTATCCAGGCGACGTGTTCTACTTGCACAGCCGCCTGCTGGAGCGCGCCGCGCGTCTCAGCGACGAGTACGGCGGTGGCTCGCTGACTGCGCTGCCGATCATCGAGACGAAGGGTAACGACGTCTCGGCGTACATCCCGACCAACGTCATCTCGATCACCGACGGCCAGATCTACCTGGAGCCGGACCTCTTCAACGCCGGCATTCGTCCCGCGCTGAACGTTGGTATCTCAGTGAGCCGCGTCGGTGGCGCGGCGCAGACGGCTGGCATGAAGCAGGTCGCTGGTACCCTCAAGCTGGATCTTGCGCAGTTCCGTGACCTCGCGGCCTTCGCGCAGTTCGGCTCTGATCTGGACAAGGCGACCAAGGCGAAGATCGATCGCGGCATGCGGCAGCAGGAGATCCTCAAGCAGAAGCAGTACGAGCCGATGCCGGTCGAACATCAGATCATGATCATCTACGCCGCCTCGAACGGCTATCTGGACGAGGTCCCGGTGGAGAAGGTGCCTGAGTGGGAGGCGCAGTTCCACCGCTACATGGACGCCAACCAGCCCGAACTGGTGAAGGCGATCTTCGACACCAGCGTGACGAAGAAGAGCAAGATTCCGCCCGAGATGTTCAAGCAGCTTGACGCGGCGATCAAGGACTTCCAGGCGGTCGCGCCGCGCTAGTCCGACTGGGCAGGCAACGACGATAGGAACGACCATATGGCGTCAACACGTGAGATCCGGCGGCGCATCCGCTCGGTGAAAAACATCGCGCAGATCACGCGCGCCCAGCAGATGGTGGCGAGCAGCAAGATGCGGCGCGCGCAGGAGCGTGTGCTCTCGGCGCGCCCGTACTCCGAGCAACTCCAGACGCTGCTGGCGCGGCTCGCCTCGCAGGTTGAGGGCGACGGCGATCTGCCGCTCATGCAGTCGCGTCCGGTCAAGCGCGTCGGCATCGTCGTGATGACGCCGGACCGTGGCCTGGCGGGCGCGCTCTCCGGCAACGTCAACCGGCGCGCGGGCGTGCTTGCTGGCGAACTGCGCCGCGAGTCGGGTAACACCGAGCTACCGATCTCGTTCATCGCGGTCGGGCGCAAGGGGCGAGACTTCCTCGTGCGCACGCGGCAGAACCTGATTGCGGAGTTCACGCGGCTCGGCGACCAGCCCAGCCAGGCTGATGTGCGCGCCATCGCCAAGTCGGTCACCGACGCCTACATCGCCGCCGACGTGGACCGGGTGATGTTGGTCTATCCGAAGTACGTCTCGACGGTGACGCAGACGCCGACGGTGCTGCAACTGCTGCCAGTCCAGCCGCCCGCCATGCAGGAGACGGCAGGAGGCGCGCCACAGTACATCTTCGAGCCGGACGCAGAGACGATCTTCGCGGACCTGCTGCCGCGCTACGTCGAGACGCTGATCTATCAGCCGTTGCTGGAGACCGTCGCCAGTTTCTACTCGGCGCAGATGGTGGCGATGCGCAACGCGACCGACAACGCCAACGACCTGCTTGACGACCTGACATTGACCTACAACAAGGCCCGCCAGGGCGCGATCACGACGCAGATACTCGAGATTGTCGCCGGGTCGGGCGCGCTCTAAGACGAGCGCGAGGAGATAGAGAGACTATGACTACCGCAGCCGTTCGTACGGAGGGGCGTGTCACGCAGGTGCTTGGCAACGTCGTCGACGTCGAGTTCCCCGCTGACAAGCTTCCCGCTATCTATAATGCCCTGGAGACAGCGATTCCTGGTCAGGACGCGCCGCTGGTGCTCGAGGTCGAGCAGTTGCTCGGCAACAACGTCGTGCGCTGCGTCGGCATGGGGTCGACCGACGGCATGAAGCGCGGCCAGCCGGCCTACGACACCGGCGGACCGATCACCGTGCCGGTCGGGCCAGAGACGCTGGGCCGCATCTTCAACGTCATCGGCCAGCCGATTGATAACAAGCCCGCGCCAGTGAACGCGCCGCGCCTGCCGATTCACCGTCCGGCGCCGGGCGTCGAGGAGCAGGCCACCAAGGCCGAGGTGCTGGAGACCGGCATCAAGGTCATCGACCTGATCGCGCCGTTCATGCGCGGTGGCAAGATCGGCACCTTCGGCGGCGCCGGCACCGGCAAGACCGTCATCATCCAGGAGCTCATCAACAACATCGCCAAGAAGTCCATGCGTGGCGCTGGAGATGGTGCGGATGGCGCTGATGCTGACTCTGGTGGCCTCTCGGTCTTCGCGGGCGTCGGCGAGCGCACGCGCGAGGGCAACGATCTCTATAACGAGATGAGCGAGGCGAAAGTACTCAACAAGCTGGCGATGGTCTTCGGGCAGATGAACGAGCCGCCTGGCTCGCGCCTGCGCGTCGCATTGAGCGGCCTCACCATCGCCGAATACTTCCGCGACACCGAGGGGCGCGATGTGCTGCTCTTCATCGATAACATCTTCCGCTTCACCCAGGCTGGCTCGGAGGTCTCGGCGCTGCTGGGCCGCATGCCCTCCGCCGTGGGCTATCAGCCCAACCTTGCCGAGGAGATGGGACAGCTTCAGGAGCGCATCACCTCGACCAAGAAGGGCTCGGTCACGTCCATGCAGGCCGTCTATGTGCCCGCCGACGACTACACCGATCCAGCGCCCGCCGCGACCTTTGCACACCTCGACTCGACCATCGTGCTGGAACGCTCGCTCGCCTCGCGCGGCCTCTTCCCGGCAGTGGACCCGCTCGCCTCGACCAGCCGCATCCTCGACCCGAACATCGTCGGTCAGGAACACTACGACGTGGCGCAGGAGGTCAAGCGCGTGCTGCAGCGCTACCGCGACCTACAGGACATCATCGCCATTCTCGGCGTGGACGAGCTTTCCGACGAGGACAAGCTGACGGTGGCGCGGGCGCGCAAGATCGAGCAGTTCTTCTCGCAGCCCTTCAATGTCGGTGAGGCGTTCACGGGGCGTCCGGGGCGCACGGTCTCGCTCAAGGACACAATCCGCAGCTTCAAGGAGATCCTCGAGGGCAAGCACGACGACATCTCCGAGGTCCACTTCTACATGGCTGGCGCCATCGAGGAAGTCGTCGAGCGTGGCACGCAGGCGCAGTAAGCAGGAGCGCAGATCATGTCTCAACGGGCGACACTGCATATCACCATCGTGACGGCGCAATCGCGCGTCTTCGACGGCGAGGCCGACGCGGTGAACGCGCCGGGCGGCGAGGGCCGATTGACGATCCTGCCGCGCCACGCGCCGCTGCTGACGACGCTCTCGCTCGGCGAGCTGCGCGTGCGCCATGCTGGCGTCGAGGAGGGCTTCTTCGTCGCAGGCGGCTTCCTCGAAGTCAACAACAACGTCGTGACGATTCTCGCGGATGACGCCGAGCGCGCCTCCGACATTGACGAAGCGCACGCCGAGGCCGCGCGCAAGCGCGCCCAGGAGTTGCTGGCGCATCCTGACACGACTGGCGACCTGAGCGCCATCGCCGCCGCCGAACTGGAGCGCGCGGTAGGACGGCTCAAAGTCGCCGAGATTCACCGCAACCGTGGTGGCCGCCGTCGCCAGCCCACTGAGCAAGAGATCTGAGCGGGCTGTATAGTATGGCCGGTCGCCCGCAATAGGTGGCCGGCCGTTTTCGTTTGCGCTCAGCAACGTTCAGGTGAATACTGTCTGCAGAGGACATTTATGGGGTGGCAATTCGCGGGATTCTTCGCACTTGCTAATGCGGATGTGATGAACGCCGCGCTGGCTCGCTGGCCTGGAATGCGTGGCCGTCTCATCACTGAGCCATTTCCTGGCATCGGCGTAGCGGTTCCTGAGAAGGCGCTGAACTATGGCGACCCGCATGGCGATCAGGAGGCAGCGCAGGAACTGGCGTTGGTGGTCGAGCAGCAGCTTCCAGTATGGAGCGCAGAGTATCCAGATACGACCTTTGTCTTTCTCCGCGCCGACTGTTGGGGCAGCATGTGCTTTTATGAAGGTTATGTCTGTCAAAACGGAACAATTGTAATGCGTGCGCAGGACGATCAGGAGGAGAGCAACAACGGAGGCGCCGCGCTACGCCAACTTGCCGGCGCGCTTGGCGTAGAGTTGTCCGATCCGCCGATATTTGCTCCTTTCACGCGGGGATACTTCGATACCAGCGCATGAAAGAAAGAGTTACCATCTCAGGAGACGGCGCGCCAGCGGGCTAGATCGGCGGACGTGGCGACGGGTAGCTCCGGCAGCACATCGTGGGCCATCTGGTCCGCCGCCAGCAGCACGCCGAACTGGTACAGCACGTTGAAGGTTTTGCCACCGGGGAAGCCATCTCCCGAGCCGATGGTCCCGACAGTAATCATGCAGCCGTCAGCGGGATTGTGCGCGATGAAGGGTAGCGCGCTCCATCCAGCGGGATACTGCGCGGTGAGCTTCTTGCCAAATCCGCTGACGGCGTTCGTCGCAGCGGCGAAGACCAAGCGTGAGGCCGATTCTGTTCCGCGTGGCTCGACACGCAATTGTCCCTGATCATCGGTCACCCCGACGGTGACAAGTTGCGTCACGACATCGGCGGAGACATCCGCTGGCGGCGCGAATGGCGCCGTGACCGCGCTCTCTGCGCCGCCAAATCGCCATGCCGGTGTGACGTTGGCAAAGAGCGACCAGACCGGCGACTGCGTGGGCGTCGCGCTCTGGATCAGATCAGCGCAGAGCACGGCGCACATCGTGGGGAAGTCACCGAGTGGGAGCGCGGCTGACGGATCGTTGTTCAGGCGCATGACAAGTTGCGCTGGCATTGGCTCTGCTGCCGTATGGATAGCTCCATTGGAGCCGAGATAGCGCTCGCCGGGTTGCACCACGGTTGTAGCGCTCGGCAGCGTCGTGTCGACCTCCTCTTTGAGTTGCGCAAGCGTTGCCGGGGCGAGGCGGTCCAGAGTCGCGTGCAGATCAAGAAGACGTGCGGCGGGCGCGCTGCTGCGTGGATCAGCGCCAGGGAAGGGCAAGAAATCGCAAGCATTGGAGTTTGCAGGCGCTGTTCGCGGCGTCGTAACCGGAATAATGACCTTGCAAGTGAGCGTGGGAAATTGATCGGCGGCATAGGTGATGGTGTGCGCGCCAGTTGGGAGCCGGACGGCGGGATAGCCGTCGATATGGTCGATGAAGCTGTGCAGGTCGTTCAGGCTGCGACCATCCACGCTCAGCCGCCCCCATGGGACCGCATGCGCCAGGAACAGTGTGTTGCTTCCACGTGGCGGAGCGGCGGGCGTTGGCAGATGAAGCGCCTGGCGGATACTGTCGCCAGCGGATGGAATGCTTGCCACCAGAATCGCGATGGCGAGGAGCGTCGAGGCGATGGCGACAGTTCCCGCAAGCGTGCGACGAATTCGGCTGAGGCGCGCGCCTGGCGCAGAGGCGCGGAGTGGCTCGTCGCCTATGGAGCTATCGAGGGACAAAACCTCGAACTCGTCCGCGGCCTCTGGCTCATCAGTCAGGTTGGCGTCGCTATCGTCCATATTCGGAGTATACTTTCGCGGATAGGCGCCCGCAAGGGATCGCGGCGGTTTCCGGCTGCGCTCTTGACGGCGCGAGTGAATGCGAGAAGAATGGGCTGAGACGAAAGGAGAGCGTGTCAATGGCGACAGCTTCTTATCCCTACGCCCCAGAATCTATGGACGCCGCACTGACGGAGTTCTTGCGCAGATGGCCTGTGTATGAGCAAACGCGAGCGCTCGATGAGCTGCGCGCGACCGAGTATGCGCGGCTTGACGCGCTCGATCAGGTGTATCTCGACTACACCGGCGGTGGCCTCTACGCGGAGTCGCAACTGCGTGAGCATATGGCGCTGCTGAGCGGTGGTGTCTTCGGCAATCCCCATTCCACCAATCCCACCTCGCAGGCGGCGACGGAATTAGACGAGCATGCGCGCGAATTTGTGCTCGACTACTTCAACGCCTCACCCGACGAGTACTGTGTCGTTTTCACGCAGAACGCCAGTGGCGCGCTGAAGCTGGTTGGTGAGGCGTATCCCTTCGCGCCGGGCGGCCAGTATCTGCTGACTTTCGATAACCACAACTCGGTGAATGGCATCCGCGAATTTGCGCGGGCGCATGGCGCGACCGTGACGTATTCGCCTGTCACGCCGCCGGACTTGCGTATTGACGAGGGCCGCTTGCGTTCGTCGCTGGCGACGGCGATTTCCGGCGCGGCGAACCTCTTCGCGTATCCAGCCCAATCGAACTTCTCTGGCGTGCAGCACCCGCTGGAGTGGATCGCGGAGGCGCAATCCCACGGCTGGGATGTGCTGCTGGATAGCGCGGCCTTCGCGCCTACGAACCGGCTTGACCTGAGCCAATGGAAGCCAGATTATGTGCCGCTCAGCTTTTACAAGATGTTCGGCTACCCCACCGGCGTCGGCGCCTTGATCGCCCGCAAGGCGGCGCTGGATAAACTGCGCAGACCCTGGTTCGCCGGTGGGACCATCACGATCTCGTCGGTGCAAGGGGACGGCTATTACCTCGCCGAGGGCCAGACCGCCTTCGAGGATGGCACGATCAATTACCTGACTCTCCCAGCGGTCGAGATCGGCTTGAAATATCTCGCCAGTGTCGGCGTCGAGACGATCCACGACCGTGTCGTCTGTCTGACGGGCTGGCTGCTGGATCAACTGACGGCGCTGCGCCACAGCAATGGCCAGCCGCTCGTGCGTATCTATGGCCCCACGACCACCGAAGGGCGTGGGGGCACGCTCACCGTCAATTTCATAGACAGCGCGGGGAAGGTGATTGACCATCGCGTGGTGGAGGACGCCGCGAGCAAGGTCAATATCTCCTTGCGCACTGGCTGTTTTTGTAATCCTGGCGCGGGCGAGAACGCCCTGGGCCTGACGGCGGCTGAGTTGAAGGACTGCTTCCAGCGCGAGGAGCGCATGACATTTGAGCAGTTTATCGTCGCCATGAGCCAGAAAGATGTCGAGGCGGTGGGCGCGGTGCGTGTCTCGCTGGGAATCGCCAGCAATTTCGTCGACGCCTATCGCTTCATGGCGTTCGCCACAACCCTGCTTGATGCGCCTGCCGAGGAGCCTAAAGACCAGGTGATGGCGTAAGCGCCGGTGTGGAATCGGGTGTAGGGTTTGGCGACGGAGACAGTGTGGTGTGTGGCGTCAGCTTCGCTGGCAACTTCGTCACGTCGATCACGTTGATGTCGGGCGTAGGATAGAGGTTCTTGTCCACATCCTCGCGTTGCGCTTCGGGTGGCTCAGGATCGAGCCAGACGAGCGTGTCTCCGTGTACCCAGGTCGCGCTCTGGCCATTGCGAATAGGCAATTCCACAAAGACGCGCAGCAATCGATCCCACACTTCCGCTGGCCCGACCTGTGTCCAGCCGATGAGCCGCGCGCTCATCGTCACATCCTGCAGATGATTCGGCGCGTCGACGCTCAAGATCGTCGTGGACGCCTTCAGCCCTTTGGTGAAATCATTCACTATGTCAAGCGAGCGCGCCTGGCAGACCGCTAGCGCGCGCCCATCCAGCGTCAGTGACTCCGCGCTGCCGTGGACACGTATGATCTCCTGTGTCTGGACGTTCTGAACGTTCAGCGTATCGCTGGCGACTGGGACATCGGGCCTCACCTTGTCACGTCCAGATTCATTGCGCCACGCGACCCAGGGCCAGGAGATAGAGGGATCGATTCCGACACCGAGTGTCGTCGTCGCGCCAGTCGTGATGTCGAGCGCGCGCACGGTTGACTGTGGCTGGTCCGCTGGGAATTTAGCAGTCTCTTGCGCCCAGACGACCAGGCCATGATCCATAACAGGATAGGGCATCGTCCCAGCGATGGCCTCGCCGTTCAGCCGGTCGGCCTGCGCCAGTTGTGATATCTGTTTCGTGGCCGTGTTGTAGGCGTACAGCGTCCAGTCTGCGTTACGCAGAACGTCCGTCGCCTCCGACCAGACCACCCAATCCCCGTCGGTGGCGGCGCCGAGCAACTGGCTGCGCGGTGTACGCGTCGTATGGAGCCGGAGAATCTCGCGCGTCGCGATGTTATAGAGTGCGATCACCGGCGACTCGTCGGTGGCGGCGAAGATCAGCCGCGGCTCGATGGAGCCGATCAGCCATTCCCCATCTGTTGTTACTGCATTTCCAAAGACAAAACGATGTCCCTCATCGATTTGTGTCGGCAGTCGTTGGATGGGCGCCGCGCCCCAAGCCGCCGTAAGGTCAAGATGCTGTGGCGGATCGGGCTGCGCGACAGGCGAGGCGGGCGGGATGACACGCGCGACGCGCGCACGGGGTATCGAACCAGGCAACGCGCTGAGCGCCATCAGGCCAACACAGAGGTAGCAGAACGTCCAAACCAGCCGGTGTGGAGGTTGGCGCGGTGGTTTCACGATTCGATACCCTCATGTGGCTGGACCAGCGCATAGCTGTCGCATAGCTGTGGCGCGATGTACTCTGCCATATAACAAACGCATGTGGAGCGCGGAAGGCACAGCTTCCACGCTGGCGTTCGGCGTCGTTCTCAGCATGGTATGCTACACCCGCTCTGCCGTTTTCGCTAGCGGAGGCGTGGATGCGACACACGTCGGAGGGATAGCCAGTGGACGAGCCGCAGGTCAGGGTCGAGCGCGCAGTCGCGGTGGCCGTGCGTCGCCACGCCATGTGGACGCCGGGCGCGTGTGTCGTGGTCGCGGTCTCGGGTGGCGCTGATTCGCTCTGCCTTGTCGGGGCGCTGCTGGCGCTACGCGCCCAAGGCGCCGCCTGTGCTCCTGGCGAGATCGTCGTCGCACATCTGGATCATGGCCTTCGTGGTGTCGAGGGGCGCGAGGACGCGGCCGGGGTCGAGGCGTTTGCGCGCGAGCAGGGAGTGCGATTTGTTGGCGCCGCAGTGGATGTAGCGGCCATCGCCAAACAGGCGCATCGCTCGCTGGAGGACGCCGCTCGCAACGCGCGCTACGCCTTCCTGCGCCGTGTCGCCGCTGAGATTGGCGCGGAACGCATCTGCGTTGGACACACGCGCGACGATCAGGCCGAGACCGTTCTGCTGCACTTCCTGCGTGGCGCCGGACTCGGCGGGCTGGCGGGCATGGCGCCGCTGACTGGGAACATCGCGCGCCCGCTGCTGGACCTCACCCATGCGGATACCTGCGCCTATTGCGTGGCGCGCGACTGGCAGCCTAGCGAGGACCGCTCCAACGAGGACATGCGCTTCCTGCGCAACCGTGTCCGGCGTGAACTGCTACCGATCCTCGAAGGCTACAATCCCAGCCTACGCGAGACACTGGCCCGCAACGCTCCGCTTATCGGCGCGGATGATCGCTATCTCGACGATTTGACCGCTGCGCTGTATGAGGATGGGCCTATTGTGCGCGGAGATCAGACGGTCCGCCTGCCGCTCGCCTGGTTGCGCGAGCAACCGCTGGCGCTGCGTCGGCGGCTCATGCGTCTGGTCGTCACTGAACTCGCGGGCGATGAGGACAGCCTTGAAGCGCGCCACAGCGCCCAACTCGATGCGTTGCTCGACGGAGGGCGCACGGGCAAGTCTCTCAACCTGCCGGCTGGCGTGCGCGCGATACTGGACTACGACGCGCTGACCATGACGCGTTACCCGGCAAACACGCAGCAGAGCGCCACACTGCATGAATATCCCTTGCCGGCGCCGGGATGTGTCGAGGCGACTGAGATCGGCTGGCGTGTGTGCGCATGGCTGGTTGAGACCCCGCCTGGATTGGAATCAGTCGCGTTGCCTGGTCTCCCACCCATTGGCCAGGCAGGCACGCCAGCGGACCTGGGACGCGCGGAGTCGCGTGTGTATCTGGACGCCGATATCGCTGGCGACAATCTGTTAGTGCGCGCGTGGCGACCGGGCGACCGCTTCCGCCCGTTAGGCATGGCGCATGAGAAGAAGCTGCAGGACTATTTCGCCGACGCCAAAGTTCCTCGCGCGTTGCGTAGTCGCATCCCGCTCGTGTGCAATCGCAGCCAGCTCCTGTGGATTGGCGGCCAGCGCATTGACGACCGTGCGCGCCTGACGCCTGCGACCCGGCGCGTGCTTGCCCTCCAGATCGAGCCGCTGGAGAGGCCAGCAGCCGAATCATCTCCGTCATCATCCGTCGAACCGGCTCAACAGCCAGGAAAGGACCGCGCAGCGCATGACCATCTCGGCGAATCTGCATGACGACATCGAGGAGATCGTCATCACCCAGAATCAGCTCCAGACGCGCGTCCAGGAGTTGGCGCAACAGATTGCGGCGGACTACGACGGCAAGCCGCTGCTGCTTGTAGGCGTGCTCAAGGGTGGTGTCGTCTTCATGACCGATCTTTTTCGCGCGCTCGACCGGCCCGTGGAGATGGACTTTATGGCGGTGAGCAGCTACGGCGCCAGCACGACGACCTCTGGCGTCGTGCGCATCCTCAAAGATCTGGACGCGCCAATCGAGCAGAAACATGTCTTGCTCGTGGAAGATATCGTTGATAGCGGGCTGACGCTGCGCTACATCGCCGAATTGCTGGAAGGACGCAATCCCGCCAGTCTGAAGGTCTGTGTGCTGCTCGATAAAGGCAAAGCGGGCGATACTGGAATTGAAGTGGCTTACCTGGGCTTTACGATTCCAGATCGGTTCGTCGTTGGATATGGGCTGGACTACGACCAGATCTATCGGAATCTGCCCTACGTTGGTGTCCTCAAGCCGAGCGTGTACGCCTCGTCCGGCGAAAGTCCGAGCTGAGGCAGGCGAGATGGCGATCTCCTACATCTCCGGCGATCTCTTCATCAACGTCTATCATGTGCAGGCGTTCGCGCATGGCTGCAACTGCGCTGGCTCGATGGGCGCTGGCATCGCGGTAGGCTTTCGCACGCGCTATCCGGCGATGTACGAGGAGTATCGCCGCCGCTGCAAGGCGACGCCGCGCGAGTTCAATCCCGGCGACGTCTTTCTATGGAAGGTCGCTCATCAGCCCTGGGTCTTCAACCTGGCGACACAGGAGAACAATTGGCGTTCGCGCGCCACCTATGAGGCGGTGGAGCAGGCGCTGGCCGCGATGCGAACGCTGGCAGATGCGGAAAATGTGCGCTCGATCGCTATGCCGCGCATCGGCGTTGGCTATGGCGGCCTCTCGTGGCGGCGCGTGCGCGAGATCGTCGAGCGCGTCTTCTCTGACTGGGATGGAACGCTCTACGTGTATGAAGAGTATGTTCCCGGAACGGTAGATGCGCCCATTTCCTGATGTAAGCGCTTATGGGGTTGCTCTCATGCCACAGCGGAGGTGGGCATATGACAAGTTCCTATAGTTTTGACGATCTCATTGAGATTACTCGGCGTGTGGTACATGAGTTCGATGCCGCCGAGCAGCGTCCCTGGTCTGTGGAGGCGACGATGATCGAGCTTATGAAACAAGTTGGCGATTTGGCGCGCCGCATTATGACCACAGAAGGATATTATTTGCCCGACAGGGAACATGATCCAGCGTACGAGACGAAGGCGGAAGACATTGCTGATGAATTGGCTGACGTCCTGTACTGCATCATTCGCCTTGCTGATTATTACCACGTTGACCTGGAAGAAGCCCATCTGCAGGCGCGCCGAAAAGAGATGCGCTATCTAGGCAAGGACGCTACCTTCTAAATGGCCTGAACGCGCTGAACGTCCAGAAGGAATACGCTCCCAGCACGGCGGAGTCGCTGGGTCCTTGACCTGAGTGGAAGTGAATGCTAGAACGAGATGGTGGAGTCGGCCATATCGTCGGCTGCGATGGATCGCTACCAAACAGAAATCAGAAACAGGCAAGGAGAGCGTAAGATGACGGATGATCAGCAGCGCGAGGCCGACAAGCGCGCAGATAAACATATCGCCGAGGTGAAGCGCAAGGCCGGTGAGGCGGCGCACGTCGAGGGCGTCGAGTATGAGGCGAACGCCGTCGAAGCGGATCCTCCTCTATCGAACATAGAAGCGTCGGATCAGGATACGACCGATGAAGGTGCGCCCTTGGAGGCGCCCGATACGGATACTGACAGTGATCAATAAGCTGTCGAAACCGGCTTACTCAACGCTATGGTGCGAAGTGACCCAGAGCGCGTGAGCGACACGAAGCGGCACAGTGACACGCTTTTCGCCAAGCGTCAGATCGACCACGGTCTCGCCAACTACTTCATAGGGCGCGCTGGCCAGGGCAACGTGCGCGCCGGGGATTAGGTCGCGCTCATGCAGGTACTCGATCAGCGCCTCCTCGTCCTCGACGACCTCAGAGACCAGGAGGATCGCCACCTGCCGCCCAATCTCGGCGTTCGAGAGGCGGAACGCGCCATGGTCGGCCAGATACGTGCGCGCGCTGGGAACATAACCAGGAATCGGGTTGCCGTGCGGGCAGGTCGTCGGCTTGTGGAGGGACGCCGCCACGCGCTCCTCGACCGCGCCGGAGATGTAGTGCTCCAGCCGGTGCGCTTCCTCATGCACCTGATGCCACTGCATGCCGAGCATCTCCACCAGGAAGCGCTCGGTCAGACGATGGCGACGCAAGACCGCCTCGGCCAGCTCGACTCCCTTCGGCGTCAGCGTCACCTGTCGCTTCGAGTCCATCTCGACCAAACCATCGCGTGTCATGCGCTTGAGTGTCTCGGTGACGGTCGGCGGCGCGACACGGAAGCGCTCGGCCAGCCGCGCGCCAATCACGGTGTCGCCTTCCATGCTGATGTTATAGATGGTCTCGGCGTATTCTTCGACAACCTGGGACGCTTCCACCGTCACGATGCAGTTCCCCTTCTGTAAGCGCCGCAGACATTTCGCTTCATTATCGCACGTGAAAACTTGTTCCAGCATGTGCCTCGCTCTGTATCCACGGGTCGTATACTGTACATTCTTTACCGCTTCGGGCATACTGGCAGAGAAGAGGCATGCAGTAGCGGTGTGGATGTGACAGGGAGGAGGCGAGAGCTGGCATGTCCACCATCACCCCCGAACAGGCGCTCGCGCTGGCGCCAGACAACAGCTCGGCGCAGGCTGGCAAGAAGCTCGCCGTCGCCAAACACTGGAAGAACCTTGGTCGCACAACTACGGCGCTCTGGGGCGAGTGTCAGGGCAGCGCGCTCTATCAGGTGCGTGTCGACTTGAATGGTATGGCGGTCAAGTGCAGTTGCCCTAGCCGCAAGCTCCCTTGCAAGCATGGCCTAGGGCTGATCTTGCTCAGCGTCAACCAGTCGGGCGCGCTGCCAGAGGCCGAGCCGCCGGAATGGGTCGCCTCCTGGCTGGCGAAGCGCTCCGCGCCGAAAGACGCGACTCCGAAGGCTACCGCTGTCTCACCGGAGAAAGCGGCGGCTCAGGCGGCGAAAACTGCCGCAAAGCGCGAGAAGGACGTGAGCGACGGCCTCGACACGCTCGATCTCTGGCTCACCGATCTGGTGCGCAACGGCATTGGCGCGCTGGAAGGGCAGTCAGGCAGCTTCTGGGAGGCGCAGGCCGCGCGTATGACGGATGCCAAAGCTCCTGGCGTGGCGACACGACTGCGGCGCATTGCGGGCCTCCCAGGCGCCTCCGATGACTGGCCGGCGAAGCTGCTCGGCGAGCTTGGCCGCCTCTCGCTGTTGATCCAGGCCTACCGGCGGCTGGATACACTCGACGAGGGCCTACGCGACGATGTGCGCCAGCTCATCGGCTGGACGCTCACCCAGGAGGAATTGGCCGCGCGCGGCGAGCATGTCTCCGACCGCTGGACAGTGCTAGGACAGTGGATCGACGATCAGGACCGTGGGCGCGAGCAACGCACGTGGCTGCTGGGAGCGCAGAGCGGGCGGCTGGCGCTGGTCCTGCAATACAGCTTCGTCAACCAGCCGTTTCCAGAGTCCTTTATCCCTGGCTCTTCATTTGACGCCGAACTGCACTTCTATCCCGGCGCCTATCCACTGCGGGCGCGCGTTGGCGAGCGGTCGGGAGAGCCTGTCGCAAGCCACGAGCGACTGCCTGGCAGCGAGAGCGTCGAGGCTTTTTTGCGCGCGCGCGCAGAAGTGATCTCACGCCAGCCCTGGCTGGATCGCCTGGCCTGTGTCCTGCGCGATGTCACACCGGTCTGCGTCTCGGCGGATTCCTGGTGGGCGCGCGACCAGTCTGGCGCTGGTCTACCGCTAGAGGGATCGGACCACTGGCGGATGCTCGCGCTCTCCGGTGGAAATCCAGTTGACTTGATCGGCGAGTGGGACGGCGAGACGCTCCTACCGCTCGGCATGATCGCCGAGGGAATCTACACACCGCTGTGGGGAGTGAACTGATGCCGAAATCAGATGCGATCACCACTGCGGCGCTCGTGGGGACGGCGCGCGGCGTCGGCCAGACCGCGACAGACACATCAGTTGACACGCTCCCTTTGCCTGGAGCCTCAACCGAGCGTGATTTGCTGTTACGGGCCGGCGCGCTGGCAGTCTACCGCGCCGCTGGCTACGTTCCGGACGCCGCGCCTGAGATGACTCCCCCCGCGCCCGAAGAGATGAAGCCAGAATGTTCTGCCAGTGTCGCGGCGTTAATGGAATCGCTGCTAGGCGCCCGCAACAGCTTTCTGCTCGGCGAGGCGCTGTCGCGCTTTAATCAGCTTGGCTATCGTCTGCCGCATCTGCTCCTGCCGATAGCACTGACGCAGACACCGAGCGAGTGCCATCCGGCGATGGCGCTGGCGGTGGGCGAGCGTGGCCGCTGGCTGGGTCAGTTCAACCGGCACTGGGCATGGGTCGGTGAGACGCTGACTGACGAGTCGGACGTTGCGCCGCCAGACGCCGAGACGATCTGGGAAGAGGGCGCGCTGGGTCAGCGTGTGGAAGTATTGAGCCGCCTGCGCAAGATCGATCGCACCAAAGCACGTGAATGGGTGTCCGCTGTCTGGAAGCGCGAGAAGGTGGATGCGCGCGTCGCGTTTCTGGAGACGTTCGAGGTCGGCCTCGGCGCCGAAGATGAAGAATTCCTGGATATCGCACTTGGCGATAAGACGGAGCGCGTGCGTGAGGTCGCCGCGAAGCTGCTCACTTCGCTGCAAACCTCCACGCTGGCTGGACGGATGCGTTCGCGGGCCGAGGCGATGCTGACACTCAAGAATGGCGCGCTCGACGCTAAACCGCCAACAGCCGTGGACACCGAGTGGGAGCGCGACGGCCTGACCGAGAAGGTGGGGCAGGGGACAGGCCAGCGCACCGCCTGGATGACGCAGGTTTTGGAGCGCGTGCCACCTTCGCACTGGGAGGCGCATTTTGGCATGACGCCCGAGGAACTGATCGCCGCGACGGCTGGCTCGAAATGGCGCGTCAACATCGTCGAGACATGGACCGACGCGGCAGGGCGTTTCAAGGAACAGGCGTGGGCCGTCCCACTGTGGCGCTTCTGGCTCGACCTCTCTCCCAAGGAGCTCAAGCAGGCGCGTGGCGACCGGTCGGAACTGTGTGGGACGCTGGCGCCGATGCTCGCGGCCTCCGATCTGGAGCGTTTCGCGCTGGAGGCGCTCTCTGACCCGAAGAAGCACGACGACTTCTCGCTCTACGAGGTCCTCGATTTGCTGCCGAAGCCGTGGAGCGCGCCGGTCGCCGACGCCTGGATCGCGGGTGTGCTTAGTTTCATAGCTAGCATCACGGCGCAGACCAAACTCGCCGAGCCGTGGGACGACACACTCGAGACCGCCGCGCTCGCCTTGCCTGAGACCCACTTCGTCAACAATGTGGAACCGCTGGACATGCCCGACTCCAAACACTGGCAGATCAACAACTTCCGCACCCAACTCGAAGAGTGGCAGACAACCGTACGTTTACGTCGACGCATTGCAAAGGAGTTACCCCTGTGACGACCAAGACCCCGGCCGCCGTTGAATCCGTCATTCGTCAGCATGCTGAACAGCAGTTCGCCGAGGAGCTTGCCCAA
>DATAOM010000021.1:0-7751 GCA_036265775.1 Ktedonobacterales bacterium
CAACGCCGAGATTTGCTCGATTGCCCGCTCATTCCCTGACGATATCGACCGCGCCTGGGAGGCCGTCAAAGACGCCGAACATAGTTCGATCCATCCGTTCATCAGCACGTCGCCGCTCCATCGCGAGGTGAAGTTGGGTAAGTCGCGGGCGGAGGTGCTGGAGTTGGCGCGGACGGCAGTGGCGCGCGGGCGGCAGTATACGCCGAACGTAGACTTTGCCCTCGAAGACACGACCCGCACCGAGCATGACTTCATCCTCGAAGTGGTTGAGGCGGTGATGAAGGAGGGCGTGCGCTACGTCGCGCTCTGCGACACCGTTGGCTTTGCACTGCCGTGGGAGTTTGGCGAACTGGTCGAGGAGGTGCGCCGCGAGTTCCCTGGCGTGCGCATCTCGGCCCACTGCCACGACGATCTCGGCCTCGCCGTCGCCAACGCCCTCACCGCGCTCACCAAAGGCGCCGAGCGGGTGGATACCTGCTTCAACGGACTGGGCGAGCGCGCGGGCAACGCCGCCACGGAAGATGTCGTGATGGCGATCCGCACGCGCCGGAGCGACCTCGATTTGGACGTGAAGGTGGACACGACGAAGATCATTCCGACCAGCCGGCTGATCGCACGCCTCTCCGGCATGGAGCCGCAATGGACCAAATCGGTCGTCGGCGCGAACGCCTTTGCGCATGGTGGCGGCATCCACCAGGACGGCGTCCTGAAAGATACACGCACCTACGAGATCATGCGCCCGGAGGACATCGGCCTGCCGCCCTCGGAGCGGCGCATGTACGTCGGCAAGCTTTCCGGTCGCGCCGCGCTCAACGCCCAACTGAAAGAGCTAGGCTATGAGTTGTCTCCAGACCAACTCGCGCGCGCCTTCCAGCTCGTCAAGCATGTGCTGGGCAAGAAGAAGGTGCTCGAGGAGATGGACCTGCGCCGCTGCGCTGACATAGCCATATCTCCTACCGCAGGCGCCGAAGCGCTAGCGCTGGCGGAGGTTTCCGGCGAAAATGGACACGAGTGACATCAGACTGCGATGCCACACATTCCATAAGCCAATTCTGAGAAACAGGTGGAAGTGGTGGGTGAGGTCCGACGACTGGTAACACGATGGGCGTCGCGAGCGGTAGCGGGCTGGCTGTTGATGTGCGCGCTGTTCGCGCTGGCGGGTGTCTATCCCGCAGCAGCGCACTCGCGCTCTGGTGTCAGCTTTCAGCGGCGCGCGTACGACGTGCGCATCGCGCGCAACGGCGATGTGACGGTGCGTGAGCGCTGGGACACGACCTTCAGCGGTGGCCCGTATGACAGCGCGACGCTCGGCGTGTATCTCGCGCACACGACTGGCGTGGACTTCGGCGCGGTGGAGGGCGCGACGCCCGATAGTGAGAAGGCGTCGGATGTCGACGACAAGGCCGGCTCGCGTATCCGCCAGTTGACCTGGAGCTTCCCCGCCGCGCACGATGAGTCGCGCACATTCACGATTCCGTACACGATCCACGGCGCGATAGCGCAGAACTCCAACAAGGTGTGGCTCGACTGGCACTTCCTCGATGGCGCCGGCCGCTCGGCGATTCAGGCAAATGCGGTCGCCATCACCATCACGCCGCCGGCAGCGCTTTCGGCAGGCGATGTGCAGGCTCAGGCCGTCTATCCTGGCGCAACGCTCAAGCCAACTGTCGGAACAGATGGCGCTGTGACGTTCTCCACGCAGTCGCTCAATTCCGGCGCGTCGCTGGAGGCGCTGGTCGTTCTGCCACGCAATGCGCTCGACGCATCGGTAAAGCGCCCGTACTGGCAGCGCAGTGATGCGCCGCCGACATTACCAACGCGACTCGGCGATGATCCTTCGCAAAGCGCTACCAGCTCGCAGGGCGACTTCTGGAGCGGACTGCTCTCGAACTTCGCGCTCGTCATCGGTTTAGGCGTGGTGATCGCCGCGCTGCTCATCGGCATCGCCTGGTGGCTGACACGCCGGCTGCGCCACAGCGTCGCCGAGTTGTCCCAGTCACTTGCGGAGAAGGATGAACCGGAGATTATCAAGACCGGTGAGCTGCCCGCGATCTATCTAAACTTCGACGAGATCAGCCTTCCCCCGCCAGCCGAACAGCCACAGATCGAGGGACTGGACTTCTCCAGTTCAAGTATCTCTGAGATTGTGTTCGACGACGAAGTGAAAGCGCAGAACACGCCCTCGCATCCGACGTCGACCAGCCCCGAATAATCGCTGCGATAGAGACAGGAGGAGCCGATGGCAAAGACGCCGACAATTCCTCATACAAGCGAAGATGACCCAGTCGCCGCGCTCGTCGGCTCCGATGGCGCGCTCACGACAGAGGGCGAGCGGCGCGCCAACGTACCAACGGACAAGCTGCGCGAGATGTATCGGCTGATGGTCGTCTGCCGCAGGCTCGATCAGGAGGGACTCAACCTCCAGCGGCAGGGCGAGTTAGGCCTATGGGGACCGATCGCCGGACACGAGGCGGCGCAGATCGGCGCGGCGCTGGCGATGGAGACGACTGACTGGATTTTCCCGTATTATCGCGACTTCGCCATGGCGGTCGCACGCGGCATCGAGCCAGGTGAGGCGATGGCGTGGTTTCGCGGACTGACGCACAAAGCGTGGAACCCGCTGGAACATAACTTCGGCCCGCTCATCATCTCAGTCGGTACGCAGATTCCGCACGCGGTTGGCTACGCGCTCGGCTGCAAGCTTGATAACGAGCAAATAGCCGTGCTTGTCGGCTTCGGTGAGGGCGCGACCTCGACTGGCGATTGGCATGAGGCGATGAACTTTGCTGGCGTCTTCAAGCCGCCGATCATCTTTCTCTGCGAGAACAATCAGTGGGCCATCTCTGTGCCGATTCAGGAGCAGGTCGCCGGACGTGTTGTCGATCGCGCAGTGGGCTACGGCTTCCCTGGTGTGCGCGTGGATGGCGTCGATGTCCTGAGCGTCTATGCCGTCGTCAAAGCGGCGGCCGCGCGCGCGCGGGCGGGCGGTGGGCCGTATCTTATCGAGTCGCTGAGCTATCGCTTGCAGGCGCATACGACCTCCGATGACCCGACGCGCTATCGCACCGAAGAGGAGGTCGCTCCATGGCGCGCGCGCGATCCCATTGTACGTTGCGCCGAACGGCTACGCGCGCGCGACGCCTTCGACGATGCCTTTGCATCTCAGTGTCAGCAGGAGGCGGAGGATTCAGCGAGCAAGATGCGCCAGACACTGCTCGCGGCGACGCCTGAGCATCCATCGCGCGTCTTCGACAGTGTCTACAAGAATATGCCGGAGGCGCTGCGGCGCGAGCGCGACGAGTTCCTCGCCTCGCTGGAGCCGGGAGACGCGCAATGAGTTCGATCACGTTTGGTAAGGCGCTCAACCTGGCGCTGTATGACGCACTCGCGGCAGACGACCGCGTGCTGATCTACGGCGAGGATGTCGGCCGTCTCGGCGGCGTCTTCCGCATCACCGACGGCCTGCAAGACGAGTTCGGCGTCAATCGCGTCTTCAACACGCCACTGGCAGAGTCGAGCATCGCGGCGATCTCGGTTGGTCTCGCCATCAAGGGTTTCCGGCCGATCGCGGAGATGCAGTTCGACGCCTTCTCCTACCCCGCCTTCAATCAGGTCACCAGCAACATCGCCAAGTATTCGACGCGCACCGGCGGCGCCTGCAACATGCAACTGGTGATTCGCATCCCCTACGGCGGAAACATCGGCGCGGTCGAGCATCACTCGGAAAGCCCGGAGACCTACTACACGCATACCGCTGGGCTGAAGGTCGTCACGCCCGCCACACCAAGCGACGCCTATGCCATGCTCACCGCCGCCATCCGCGATCCTGACCCGGTGATCTTCCTGGAGCCGAAGGCGCGCTACTGGCAGAAAGAGGACTTCGATCTGCCTATGCCGCCCGCCTCGCTGGAACGCGCGCGCGTCGCCCGCGCTGGCAGCGACGCCACGATCATCGCCTATGGCCCAACGGTCCAGACCGCGCTCGCCGCCGCCGAGACCGCCGCATCCGAAGGCGTCTCGCTGGAGGTTGTGGACCTGCGCAGCCTCTCGCCACTCGACATGGATACCGTCAGCGCGTCGGTACGCAGGACGCGCCGCGCCGTCGTCGTCCATGAGGCGCCAACCTTTATGGGCATGGGCGCGGAGATCGCCGCGCGGCTGATGCACGACCTCTTCGACACGCTGGCCGCGCCAGTCGAGCGCGTCGGCAGCGCCACTGTGCCCTATCCTCCTGCGCGCTATGAGAAGCTCTTCCTGCCCGACGCCGATCGTATTTTAGAGGCCGTGGACCGCACACGGGAGTATTAAGTATGACGACCAGCCAGTTCCGCCTCCCCGACCTGGGGGAGGGACTCGAAGAGGCGCAGCTCGTCCAGTGGCTCGTGCGCCCTGGCGAGACCATTGCGCTGAACCAGCCACTCTGCCAGGTGGAGACCGCCAAGGCGCTCGTTGACGTGCCCTCACCCTACGCGGGTGTCGTCAGGACGCTGCATGCGCAACCTGGCGAGACAGTACCAGTTGGCGCACCACTCGTGACCATTGAGACGAGCGACGCAGGCGCTACTTCTGCCGCTCCAGCGAATGAATCAGCGGGGCCAGTGCTGGTCGGCTATGGCACAGAGGGTCCGGCGCAGACCTTCACGCGACGCAGACGTGGCGTCGAGGCGAGTACCGCTCCAGTAGTTCCCCAATCCGCTGTAACCCCACAAACAGCATCCGCCCCCGCGACGAACGGAGCCGATGCAAAGGCTAGCCCACTCGTGCGCAAGATCGCGCAAGAACGGGGCGTCAATCTCGCCACAATCACCGGGACGGGTCCCGGCGGGCGTATCCGCGTCGAAGACCTGGACGCCGTTCCGGCGCAGCCAGCGAAGCCTGCCACGCCGCTCTCCGACGACGAGGAACGCATCAGCACGGTTGGCCTGCGCAAGGCCATCGCCGCCAAGATGGTGCGCGCCGCCACGACGATTCCGCACTTCACCGAATATGCGCTCTTCGACGCCGCAGGACTGGTGGGGCTGCGCGATCAGTTAAAAGGACGTGGCGAATACGCCGAGACGCGGCTGACTTTCCTGCCGTTTCTCGTCGTGGCGCTGGCGCGGGCGGTGCGCGAGTACCCCATCATGAACTCGCGCTGGGATGAGGAGGGCAGCGCCATCATCGTCAAGCATAGCGTCCACATCGGCGTCGCCACCGACACCGAGCGTGGCCTCGTCGTGCCGGTGATTCATGATGCGCATACCCTGACTCTCGCGCAGGTCGCCGCCGAGACCGACCGACTGACCCAGCTTGCCCGCGCAGGCAAGCTCGAAGCGCGCATGATGACCGGCGGTACAATCACAGTCACCAACGTCGGCGCGGCGGGTCCAGTGGATACCGGCGCGCCGCTCATCAACCTGCCAGAGGCCTGCGTCGTCGGCTTCGGCGCGATCAAGAAGCGCCCGATGGCAGTTGGCGAGCAAGTACTGGTCCGGCCGAGCGCGTGGATCTCGATGTCGTGCGATCACCGTATTGTTGACGGCGCGACGGCGGCAAAGTTCATTGGGAGACTTGTCAATCTGTTGGAAGACCCAGACGCGCTGGCCCAATAGGCGTTTTCTATTTGCCTTACTGCCTGGCGCTCGGCGCAGCAGCGCTACGGTTACCAGCCGTCTGCCCGTTTGACACTCGCCATACGGACGGATACACTCGTGGTAGGCCGTCTCGTTCCGCAAGAGTACACAACGGCCAGCGGTCGCCATCAGGCGCGCCGTGAAAGAAAGGGATAATGCGACGTGGCAGACCTCGGAACCATGGGACGCGCGGCGCAGCAGCATCTGGCGACGAAACACGCTGCGCGCGAGCGTGCGCTGCCAAAGTCACGCTCGGCGATCCGGCTCTGCGCCAATGCCATTCGCGCCGCGCACCGCCGCGAATTTGACCAAGCCAACCGATTGCTGCTCGAAGCTGGCGGCCTCCTGCGCGACATGGCCAGCGACCTGCGCGAGCATCTCGATATCTTTCATGCGGGCTTCATCTCCGACGCGCAGAAGGAGTACGCCGAGGCGGCCGTTACCTGCGCGCTGATCCAGCGGCAATCTCTGCCGACACCGGAGACGCTTGGCATCGAGTGGGCGCCATACCTGAATGGTCTTGGAGAAGCGACAGGCGAGCTGCGGCGCTACGTGCTCGACCGCATGCGTCAGGGCAATCTCGACGGCTGCGAGGAGATCCTCGCCGACATGGACGAGATCTATAGTCTGCTCATCACGCTGGATTACCCTGATGCTATCACCGGCAATCTACGTCGGACCACCGACTCGGTACGTGGAATTCTTGAAAAGACGCGCGGCGATCTGACGGTTGGCGTCAGCCAGACCCGCCTGAACGACGTGATGCGCCGGGTCGAAGAACGTCTGCGCGCGCTGGACGCTTGACCGAGCGTTAGTTAAGCGTTAGTTAATAGTAGCGTGTGGCCTTTCATATTGAGATCACTTAGAGATCACTCGACATGACAGTGGACTTTTATGGATGATATTCGCGGTGATGAGGTGCGCTCCGTCGCGGCGGATATCTCGCTTGGGCGTGGCGCGGGAAGCTATCCCGCCCGTTCGACGCCACCGCTCGCCAGAAGCGCGCTCACGGCAAAGCCCGCTGCGTGGCTGGCGCGGCTGCGTCCCGGCGCGCTGCTTGTCGGCCTGACTCCAGTTCTAGCGACCTTGCTCTACATCTGGGGCGCGACCGGCGCGCTGAATCTGCTCGCTGCGCTCTGCGTGATTGTCGGCGCCGCCTGCGCCATTAGTGGCGCCAGCCTGCTCGACGTCTATCTCGACGCGCGCCGCGCCGCAAGCGCGCTGCAAGAGCCATGGGCCACTAAACGCACACTGGTCGCTGGACTCACTTTGCTCCTCATCGCCGGGCTGGCGGGTGTTCCGCTCGCGCTGGCCGGTGGCTGGCCAGTGATCGCGCTGGGAGTTGGCGGCCTGGCGCTGGCGGTGTTTTATACCGCGACGACACGCGCGCTCAAGCTCTCGCCGCTCGGCGATCTCGCGCTCTTTCTCGCGCTCGGCCCCGGGATGACCGCGCTCACCGCGCTCTCACAGGGCCGTCCTCTCATCGGACCGCTCTGGCTGCTCGGCCTGGCGCTTGGCGCGTTTGCCTTGACGGTTCCCTATGCGCGCCATCTGCGCGACCGCAACACCGACGTGGAATACGGACGGCGGACGGTCGCCGTTCTCCTGGGGCAGACCGGCGGACGGCTGGCGCTCTCGGCGGCGTTCGCCTTCGGCTACTCACTGCTCGTCGCATTTGCCGTCCCCGTTGGCGCGCCGCATCCGGCGCTACTGGCATTTCTTGCGCTGCCTGCGGTCGCCATCGCCATCACGGGCGCATACCGCGCGAGCGAGATACACTCGCGCCATCTCGCCGTGCGCGCCACCTTTCATGCCTACGTGTTGATCGTCACATGGCTGCTGGCCGGTCTGCTGATGAACAGCATATACCTCCAGATTACGAGCGCGCTGGCGCATGCGTTCTCGCTGTAAGCGCATCGCAGGTCTCAACAGATTGCAGAGGCGGAGATACGGCGTCTTGGCACATTGCTGGCGACAGCGGTTGAAAGGATTCGACTCAGGAGGACTGCATGGAAGAGGTTCGCATGGAAAAAGCGCAGTTGCTCCAAGAGTTCGTCGCCGCCTACGAGCGCCTCATCAAAGCGGCTACGCTCTCTGAGCAGCGCGGCGAGACGCGTCAGGCTAACGGCTGGGGACCGC
>DATAOM010000022.1:0-18259 GCA_036265775.1 Ktedonobacterales bacterium
GCCGGCCATCACCGAGAGCACCGCCGCCTGCCCCAGGTTATATTGCAGGCTGATGCCCTTCATGTAGAGGCTATCTGTCATCACCACGCCCTGGTAGCCAAGCTGGTCGCGCAGCGTGCCCTGCACCACCTTGGGCGAGAGCGTCGCGGGCAGCGTTGGGTCAATGGCGTTCACGACGACGTGCGTCACCATGATCATGCCAGGATTGAGTGGAAGTAACGCTTTGAACGAACTGAACTCGGTGGACTGGAGCTGGCTCAGGCTGCGATTCATCACTGGCAGCGTCTGATGCGGGTCGGACGTGATGCTGCCGATGCCGGGCCAGTGCTTGAGCGTCCCGATCACGCCGTTGTCCTGCACGCCACGCAGGAACGCGCCCGCGTAGGCTGTCACGGTCTGCGAGTCGGAGCCATACATGCGTGTATAGAGAATCGAGCCGTCGGTCAGACGGATATCGGCCAGCGGCGCGAGGTCCGTGTTGATGCCGAACGAGACCATCTGCTGCGCTCCACGCGCGCCGTTGTTATAGGCGTTCTGCGGGTTGCCGGTCCTGGCAGTGTCTTCTGGCGAGGGCAGCGGCGGCGCGAAGCCGTAGAGACCGAGGCGGTCCACTCCGCCGCCCTCCTCGTCCATCGTGACCATCAGCGGAATCGTCGCATGCGCCTGGATGTCCTTGATGTACCGGCGCAACGTCGGCGGGCCGATGGGATTATCGAGGATCATGTTCTGCTTGTAGACGATCATCGCGCCGGCGTGCAGGTTGCGCACCATGTTGTCCACGTCGGGCGCGTAGCTCTGGTAGACGGTCTCAATCAGCATCATCTGGCCGAGCTTCTCGTCCAGCGTCATGTGCTTCAGGTACCAGTTGACCGTCGCGGCGGCCTGGATGCTGTTGGCGTCGATTGCGGGCGCTGGGCCACTAGGCGTCTGGGTTCCTCCCTTCGCGCCAGCCGTCGCGGTGGGATGCGTGGCGACGCTGCTTGTCCCCGGTCCGCACGCGGCCAGCAGCAGACACAGCGCGAGCAAGACGAAGAAGAGAGAGCGGCGCAGGTGTAGATCTGTCTGTACGTGATGCCATTGTGGCATGAATGAATCCCTTCCGACGACATAGGCGCCTGCTCAGTATAACTGATCATAACGGATGAGCAAGCAGGAAAAGGATGACGCGTCTGGGGCTGCGAGCGTGTATGGTAGAGGAATCAACGACGGTCGAGCTGAAAGCCACAGATGAAACAAGATGTGATATGCGTCTCACGCGGGTGACGATACGCCTGCCATCATTTCAATCTCAGTGGAGAGGCTGGAGCGCATGCAGATTCAGGGACTGGACCATGTCGTCCTCACCGCGCGCGATGTGCAGGTGACGGCCGACTTCTATGCCCGTGTGTTGGGTATGCGGGTGGACGTCCATGAGGATCCCACCCACACCTTCCATTATGCCGAGATGTACTTTGGCAACCAAAAGATCAACGTCCAGCAGGCAGGGCACGAGTTCGAACCCAAAGCGCTTCTCCCCACACCGGGCGCCGCTGACCCCTGTTTCGTGACAACCGCGAGTCCAGAGGAGATCATGCGGCATCTGCGGGCGTGTGGCGTCGCGATTCTTGAGGGGCCGGTTCCTCGCACGGGAGCGCGTGGGCAGATGACATCGATCTACTTCCGCGATCCCGATCAGAATCTCCTGGAGCTCGCCTACTACGCCTGACGAGCCGAATCGCCTGCAGCGGTCAGAAGCGCAGACATCACGGTCATCACCGCTACGCCGCGGAAACGGCGACGCGACGCCAGAAAGACCTGACGCCGCGCCTTGACAGCAGAGAGACTACGCTTTATTGACTACCGGAATGCGCGAGACGTTCCAGCGGTTGTTCTCGCTCTTGACCTGGAACTGGACCATCGAGATCGCGTCCGTCGGGCAGCGCACGATGCACAGCCCGCAGCGGATGCACTTCTCCTCATCGATGATCATGTCCGCGCCGCCCTCCCAGCCAGCGCCCGCGACGGTATGCAGGGGATCGCCCTTCACCACGCGCGTCAGGCCCTGCATGCTGATGCAGTCGTAGGGGCAGATGTCCACACAACCACTGCAGAGGATGCAAATCGAGGGGTCGATCATGATGTTGAGCTGGCATTGCAGGCAGCGCCGCGCCTGCGTCACCGCTTCCTCCGGGCTGTAGCCGGTCTCGGCCTCGGCGGTGATGCTGAAGCGCTTCTGCAGCGGCAGCGCCGGAATCGTCTGGAAGGGGATCGATTCGTAATCGTCCACCATGCCGCGGCGGAAGTCGGGCAGTTCGATCTCGACGGCCTCCTCGGCGGGGTTATCCTCGCCGCCCAGATAGCGGTTGATCGCGGCGGCGGCGTCGCGCCCGTCGGCGATGGCCGAGATCAGGTTGCGTGACCCTTCGGTGAAGTCACCACCGGCGAAGAGACCGTCGCGGTTCGTCATCCACGTGTCGCGGTCCACCAGCGGGATGCCCCAGCGGTTGACCTCCAGCCCAAGCTCCTGCGCCGGAATCCAGGTCGTATCCGCGAACTGGCCGTACGCAGCGATGATCGTGTCTACATCGAGGACGAACTCCGAGCCAGGCACCGGAATCGCCTTGCGGCGTCCGCTGGCGTCGGGATCGCCGAGACGGTTGCGAATGAACTTGGCCCCGCTAACATGCACGCCGTCATCGCTGAGCGCCTCGACGTTCGAGGCGAGATAGATGAATTCGACGTGCTCGAGCGTCGCCTCGTCCACCTCATACTCATCGGAGGGCATCTCCTCCTTCGAGCGGCGGTAGATGACGTAGACTTTTTCCGCCCCGAAGCGGATCGCCGAGCGACAGCAGTCCATCGCGGTGAAGCCGCCACCCAGGACGGCGACACGCTTGCCAACAAAGACCGGCTCGCCGAAGTTGACCCGCTCCAGGAAGGGCAGCCCGGGTAGCACGCCATGCAGGTGCGCGCCAGGAACTTCCTTGTTATCTGGTCCCGTCATCGCGTTCGGCAGCATGCAGCCCGCGCCGAGATAGACGGCGTCATACTCGTCCAGCAGGTCGGTGAGCTGCACATCACGACCGACGCGAGTGTTGAGTTTGACCTCGACGCCGAGCGCGTCCAGATACTCGTCCACCTCCTCGCGCGTCACCTCGCGCGGCAGGCGCCAGATGGGGATGCCGCCGATCATCGTGCCGCCAGGAGCGGGATACATCTCGTAGATCGTGACGGGATAGCCAAACTCGGCGAGGTCGCGCGCGGCGGCGATGCCAGCGGAGCCGGCGCCGACAATGGCGACCTTCTTATCTTTGGTGACGGCGGGCTTGTCTGGCAGCAGGCGATACTCGCGGTGGTCGTGCGAGGCGCGCTTGAGCCAGCAGATGGCGATCTGCTTGCCGTCAATCTTGTTGCGGCGGCAGACAGGCTCACAGGGCTTCGCGCAGGTGCGGCCAAGCACGCCCGGCACGACGTTGGATCGGCGGTTGAGCAGGTATGCCTCGTCGAACTTGCCATGCGAGATGAGGCCGATGTAGTTGGAGACATCGGTGCGCGCGGGGCAGCCCACCTGGCAGGGAATATTGGTCTTGTACCAGTCGGCGCTGACCTCTTCCGACCGGTAGAGCTGGTCTTCCAATTCGTCTGGATCAATCATGTCGGCGCCCTTTCGTCCCGGGATCGCATTCATCTCGCACGCCGTGCTGGTGGTGAGAGTGAAGGCGACAGCGGCGGCGTTTCTGGCTAACTGCTGGAAGTATGCGCGGCGCATAGGCGGCGGCTGGAGGAAGCGTCGCTTGTGAAGAGGCTACGGCATTCCCACGGCGCTGTGCGGACATACCATATCAGAGTATAGCATCTGCCCCAACAATAGCGCACACGCGGAGGAATGGCCAGCGCAAGCGCAACGCCAGCAGGTCAGCGCCAGCGGGGCGTCATTTCGCTCGCTACAAGAGAAGGTCCTGTGCCTTACTGCGCAGAAGGCGTCGCGGTGGTAGGCTGCCGGCGCGCGAAGTAGTAGCCGCCAACGCCACCAAGGATCAGGCCAATCACGCCGATCAGGACCGCCAGCCACGGCTGCACGCCGCTCGCGTTATTTGCGCTCGACCCGCCGCCAGTCGTGGTCCCACCGGATGAGCCACCATTGGGGTTGACATTGAACGAGAACGAGCCAACCGCTGCGTCGCCGTCGTCGGCGGAGACGGTGTTCCAGAGGACGACATAGCTCTCCGAGTCGGTCCCCTTCATCTCGACCGACATCTTCTTCAGGTCGTTGGGGTCCGTCGTCGCCTTGCCGGTACTGACCTCGGTTCCCTTTGCATCAAAGACCCGGATATTGCTCTCATCGGGCTTTACTTCTTCACCAAAGATGATGGTGACCGTCGTGGGCGCTTCCTTCACCGTCGAATTTGGCGCGGGCGTCGAAGAGATCGGCTCGGCGTGGGCGAAGGCGACTGTAGGAATGGCGACTGCAGCGCCGAGCGCCAAAAATAGTGCGATGGCGGGAACGACAATGATTGAAAGACGGGATCTCACCCGGCGAGACAACGACATCCTGCGCTCCTTGAAAGCTTTCAAAGTACGGCGCTCAGGCGCGCCCTGATCGCGTCTCTTGCTCCTCTTTGCCAGAACAAGGGGCGGTCCTTCACAGGATACGGTGATGGTAGCGCCGCAAGCATCGGGATAAGTACCTATTTTTGGTGTAGGATTTTGCGCAGGCCGCCGCAACAGGCCGCTGCTATCGTTCGGGGTCCACGATGCCCTTGCGCACGGCGTAGCGCACCAGATGTGTGACATCGCGCAGATCCAGCTTCTGCATGACTGCGGCGCGATGCGATTGCACTGTCTTGACGCTCAGGATGAGTAGGTCGGCGATCTCCTGATTGGAGTAGCCCTCGCCTACCAACTGCAAGATCTCACGCTCGCGTCCCGTCAGCATGGCGTAGCGATCATCTCCACTACCATTGTGACTTCGGGCTGAGTCTCCGTTCCCTGATCTTCCGTTGCGCCTATCTGCCAGCGCATAAGCCACGCCCGGCGAGAGAAACATCTCTCCCTGCGCGACGGCGCGGACGGCGGCGAGCAGATCAGCGGCGGCGGTGCGCTTGATGACGTATCCCGCCGCACCCGCTCGGATCGAGCGCAACAGGTACTCCTCCGCCTCGTGCATCGTCAGGAACAGCACGCGACAATCGGGATGCTGTGCGCGAATGCGACGGCACGCCTCCACACCATCCAGCTCCGGCATGCTGATGTCCATGAGGACGACATCCGGCTGTAACCGCTCGGCCTGCTCAACCGCCTCGCGTCCGGTGCGCGCCTCGCCGGCGATCTCGATGTCGTCCACCGCCTCGAAGAGCGCCCGCAGCCCATCGCGCAGGATGTCGTGGTCGTCCGCCAGCAGGATACGGATACGCTCAGGAGATTCAGGAGACATGCGTCGCCTCCCTGTCGTGCGTCTCGTCTACGGGTACGGATGCTGGCTCATATGACCAGCGTACCGGGATCGTCACGCGCACGGCGCACCCGCATCCTGGAGCCGAACGCAGCCGCAACGACCCACCGAGAAGCCGCGTCCGCTCGCGCATGCCATAGAGGCCTAGCCCACCGCTCTCACGGCGCGCCGCCGTGGCTCCTGAAGCGAATCCGGTCCCATCATCGGCGATAGTCAGCGTGAGCGTCTGCGCCGTGGAACGCAGCTTGATGGCGATACGCCGCGCCTTGCCATGACGAACGGCGTTGGTCAGACTCTCCTGCGCGATGCGGTAGAGCGCCGTCTCGATCTCCGCCGGGACGCGCGCGCCGCTCTCTAGTTCATCTCCAGCGATCTTCACGCCCGCTGAGACGCCCAGCCGCTCTGCGGCGTCTTCCGCCAGCCACGCGAGCGCCGCGACGACGCCGAGATCGTCCAGCAGCGAGGGGCGCAATTGGCGCGCGATGGCCTGCACCTCGGCGAGCGTGCGCTGCGCGAGCGCGTTGAGGCGTTCGGCCTGCGCCCTTGCGCGGATCGCCGCATCGGACGCTTCATGCGCCAGCGTCTGCCCAATCGCCTGGGCGTGGAGCGTGAGGGCGGTAAGGCTCTGCCCCGTCTGGTCATGCAATTCGAGGGCGAGGCGGCGGCGCTCCTCCTCCTGCGCGCGCAGTGTCAGCCCGGCGGCTTCGTCACGCATCTCGGCCAGGCGATCCAGCATGCCGTTGAACGCGCGCGCCAGGGTCGCGGTATCGGCGTCGCCCGCACGCACATGCACCCGCGCGGAAAGGTCGCCGCGTTCGACGGCGTGGATGGTGGTAAGCACACGCCGCAGCGGAGCGAACGCCGCGCGCAAGAGGAGGAAATTGACGACAACCCCCGCCAGCGCCGCCAGACCGATAAAGGTCGTATCGATGATGAAGTGGTAGACCTCGGCGTTGTGCTGGGTCAGCCACCAGCCAGCCGCTGTCGCCAGGACGATGATGACGCTGTTGGCGACGATGACGCGCTCGAAGATCGAGAGGCCCTGCGCCTGCTGGCTGATGCGGGCGCGTAACGCTGCCAGCGCGTGAGAAGTGGAGCGTTGCGTCATGGCGTTCCTCCCGCTGAGGCGTCTGCCTGCGCGGGTGGTTTTGCACACCCAGCTAACCTGCTTGGCATGGGCGTCTTCGCGGCCCGATCGGAGCCAAGCGCGGTGAAGGTCAGTGTCGCGGTCCAGTCTGGCCTACCTGGCGCCTGCAGCAGCACATGCGCCGCCCAGGCGCCCGCCATATCCAGCGCCAGGGGAATGGCAATGGCACCCTGCTGACCGGCGTTCTGCGCCGACGATGGCGCGGTGGTCGCCCGGCGTACACCCATCTGCATGCCTACCATGTCCCACTCGACGACGGCGCGCGTCCAGGAGCCAGCGGCGCGAGCGGATTCGGCGGGCAGCGTGACGACAACCTGCGCAGGCTGACCGACCAGAGGAACACGTGGCCAAAGGCACGCCTGCGCATCAAGCGGCGTCATGCTAGCGCGCCAAAGTTGCGCAAGTGGAGCAATCAGCGCGATGAGGAGCGCGAGCGCGAAGACGCTGAGGATCAGCGCGCGTGGACGGCGCAGGAGTGGAAGCGAGGTCGAAGACTCGGCTGCGGCCGAAGATTCGCCTGGAGTGCTGTCATGCTGCATGAATTGGCCCGATATCCTGGCGACCTATGTCATCAACCTGCGGTGTCGCCGTCGCCTATTGTACGTCGCACCGTCACGCTAGTCATATTCGCCACACGGAAGTCGTCACTATCCGCCGCAGCAATCATAAGAATTTCCTCTTTCGATTCTCATATTACTTTCATGTCAGCCCCATATGCTCTTCCTGGCGCACATGAATGAACGATGTTGACAGACGTTTCCCCAAGCGCCACGCGGCGCGACGATGAGCCACGCAGGAAACACAGCGATACAGGCAGGAGGCCTGGCATGCAGGATGTAGAGCCACCAAGACCACAAACGCCGCAGCCAGCGGCTGGACGCCCCAATGCGGCAAGGACGCCCAACAAGATGCCCAAAGCGCAGGCGCAGCGTATCGCCAGCGGCATGAAGAAGGGCGTGCTTGCCGCCTCAGTCGTGCTATTCGGCGGATTCATCGCGCTCGTCGCGGGCAACGTCGTCGGCGTGACGGCGCAGTCGTCGAGCAGCGACTCACAATCGTCCGACGGCTCATCGAGTTCATCGAACTCGTCCAACTCATCGCAGAACAACGATCAGAACAACAGCAATTTCTTCGGCGGCGGATCCAGCGGCTCAGTAGGCAGCGGATCGTCCAGCCAGCAGCCATCGCAGGTGACCAATGCTTCCTGAGACACTTGAAGCTGTCGCTCCAGACGACATGCGCATCCTGACATTCCCCGCGATGGGTACGACGATCTCCGTCCTGACGCCAGAGGAAAACGCCGAGGCGGCGCGCGACGCGACCCGGTGGCTCTTCGCCGAATGGGAGGCCGCGCTGAGCCGCTTCCGCTCGGATAGCGAGCTTTCGCGCCTCAATGCGCAGGCTGGCGAGTGGGTCGCGGTCAGCCCGCTGCTCTTCGACGTGACCGCGACAGCGCTGGAGGCAGCGCGGGCGACGAACGGCGTCTTCGACCCGACGTTGCTGCGCCAGCTCGTCTCGCTCGGCTACGACCGCACGTTTACCGCGCTGTCTCCAATCGCCCCGCCGCTCAGCGAGGTAGTTCAGCCCGGCGGTGGCTGGCGTGGCATCCAGCTTGATGGCGGCGAGCGGCGCATCTTCCTCCCAGCAGGCGTCGCGCTCGACTTCGGCGGGATCGCCAAGGGCATGGCTGCAGACGCGGCGGTGGAGCGGCTGCGCGAGATGGGTATTGCTTCTGGCTGCGTGAACGCGGGCGGCGATCTGGCGACCTTTGGCTTGCCGCCCGACGGCGACGGCTGGCCCATCGGCGTCCAGGGAATACACGCGACGCGCATGATCACATTGCGGCGTGGCGCGCTGGCGACCTCGGGGATCGCCAACCGGCAATGGCGGCAGGGCGCGTTCGTGCGCAGGCATATCCTCGATCCGCGCACCGGCATGCCCGCCGAGACGGGAATCTGGTCCGTCACCGTCGCGGCGGAACACTGCGCGCAGGCCGAGGCGGCGGCGAAGGCGGCCTTCATCCTCGGTCCACGTGAGGGCGCGCGTTTTCTGGATGAGCGCAAGCTGGCGGGCCTCTTCGCGCATGAGGATGGCTCCTGGCAGACGGCGGGAGACTGGCCCGCGACCGAGTACGGGTCCGACTATGCGGCTGACCACCAGCAGGAGCGTTTCTTATGAGTGGATGGAGCGCGATTACCTGGGATGTGGCGCGGGCAGGCGGCTTCACCGCGTTCCTGCTGCTGACGCTCTCGGTGGCGCTGGGGCTGGCGCTCAGTTTGAAACTTCAGACGCCGCGCTGGCCCCGGCTAATCAACAACGAGCTGCATAACTTCGTGACCGTCGTCACACTCGTCTTCATCGGCGTACATATCCTCGCCGTCTGGCTCGACCCCTTCACCCAGTTCGGCCTCAACGAGATCCTCGTGCCCTTCGCCAGCCACTATCGCCCCATCTGGATGGGGCTGGGCATCGTTGCGGCGTACCTGGCGCTGGCCATCGCGCTCAGCGTCTACATCCGCCCACGCATCGGTTATGCCTGGTGGCGGCGGCTGCACTACCTGACCTTCGCGGTCTACGCGCTGACGCTCGTTCATGGCGTCGCCACCGGCAGCGACACGCGCACGTGGTGGGGGATCGCCATCTATGGCGGCAGCGCGTTGCTGGTGACGGCGTTGCTCTGGCGGCGTCTTGCGCGTCCGATGGCGCCGGGCGGCCGGGCGCATCCCGCGCTCGCTAATCTGATCCTGGCCGGCGCGTTCATTCTTGTTGTCTGGACGCTGCTTGGCCCTCTGCAGGCAAACTGGAACGCAAGCGCCAACAACGGCGCCGGCTCTGGCCAGCGCTCGTCGGCGCAGGTCACGCTCATATCTGATGTCGAACTCACCTCGGCGCGAACGTCGGTCCCCAGCGTGTCGATGCCCATCATAGTGGACGCCATCCTGCCATCCACCGAGCCAACGCCAGAGAAAGACGCTAGCGAGAACGAGACGCAATAGTGTCTAATGCAAGAAGCGCCCGCGTGAGCTTCGAGGAATAGAAGACTGCGCGGGACGCTGTACAGGATGGAACTGACAGGATCCGAAGGAAAGGATGAACGCATGTCGACGACTGAGCGCGCGACGAACAACCGGACAGGAACTGAGCGCAAGAAGACGGTCAAAACGCTGATTCCGATGCGCAACGGGATGAGCGATGAGCAGCGCAAGGGCGTCGTGGCGCTGCTGAACCTGCAGGTGGCCGACCACTACGTGCTGCTGACGAAGACCAAGTTCTATCACTGGAACGTCGAAGGCCCGGAGTTTCACGACATCCACGAACTGCTGGACGAGCAGTATGAGATCCTCGCCGAGATGGTGGATGAGCTAGCAGAGCAGAACCTTAAACTCGGCGGCCAGGCGGCGGGCACACTGGCCTGGTTCAAGGCGCACACGCGGCTGGGCGAGGACGAGGGCGAGAGCATCCCCGACACACGGCGAATGATCGAGCATCTCAAAGATGACCACGAATCCATCATGGAGACGCTGCACGCCGACATCAGCGCCACCGAGGACAAGTACAAGGACGCCGTCACCTCGAACCTCTTGCAGGACATCAGCGACAAGCATCACAAGATGGCCTGGATGCTACGCATGATCTTGCAGCGGAGCACGCTGGAGTAACGCCGTAGGTCTGCGGCGAAGCAGGCGAATCCGAACGACGCCATCACCCTGGGGACGCGCAGAGCCGCGCCCCCTATTTTGCGCTCCTTCATTGAGGCGAGATTAACCCTGATATGAGAGGACTTTTTGCGTGCCCTTGACAATACTTCACATTATGAAGTATAAAGAACCCAGTGAGTTTACTCCTAAACAGATGTGTGCATGTGTCGAGCATGCCCACAGCCAACCATGCCTCAAGGAGAGCGCAGCATGTCCACCTGGAAGTTTGATCCAGCGCATACCACCGTCGAGTTCGTCGCCAAGCACATGATGATTACCAACGTGAAGGGCCGCTTCAAGAGCTTTGATGGCGAGATCGCCGTCGACGGCGAGGATCTCGAGACGGCGATCGTCAACGTCACCTTCGAGACCGCCAGCGTCGACACCGGCCACGACCAGCGCGACGGTCATCTCCGTTCGCCAGACTTCTTCGATGTCACCAACTTCCCCACTATCACCTTCAAGAGCACAAAGGTCGAACTGCTAGGCGAGGACCACTTTAAGGTCACGGGCGATCTCACTGTCCGCGACGTGACACGCCCGGTCGAGCTGGACACGCATGTCGACGGTAAGATTAAGGATATGCAGGGCAAGCAGCGCGCCGCCTTCAACGCGACCACCTCGTTCAACCGGAAGGATTTCGGACTGAACTGGAACGTCGCGCTCGAGGCTGGCGGCTGGCTGGTCGGCGAGCAGGTGAAGATCAACATCGACGCCGAGATTGTCGAAGAGTCTCCTGTTCCCGCGGAAGCCGCGCAGGCCGCGCAATAGGCGCGCATGACCAATTTCACCACTGGAACCCGGTCACCCACCTGGCGCCGGGTTCTTTGTATCCGTCTCTCTGACACGCCATCTCCTGATCTGGATGAGCGGGCAGGCGCTCATGGCGGCAGACGCGTGGCGTATACTATGCCTCACACGCCCTCTCGCGCCCGGCGCGGTAGATGGCGCTTTCACTTTCAGCCCCATCAATGACGATGAAAGGCGCGCGCGATGGCTTCCAAGACATCTCCTGCCACCAAGAATGGGCGGCCAACCCCTTCCACCTATGTCACCTACCTGCGCATCGACGAGCTGCTCGACCTGCAGAAGCCTGACAACGAACGCCTCCATCCCGACGAGCTGACCTTCCAGATCGTGCATCAGACGTTCGAGCTGTGGTGGAAGGCGACCGTCGAGTTCTTCACGCGCGCACAAGAGCGGCTGGCGGCGGACGATCCTGCGGGCGCGCTGCCACTGTTGCGTCGCGCGGTGAGCGCGCAAGACGTCACCCTGAACGCGCTGCGCCAGCTTGAACTGGTCGCGCCCGCTGACTTTCTGGTGATTCGCAAGGGGCTGGGCGACGGCAGCGGCGCGGACTCGCCGGGCTTCCGTGCGATTCTGCGCGCCGCGCCAGGACTGTGGGACGCCTATAGCGCGGCGCTCGAGCGCGCTGGCGTGACGCTGCTGCAAGTCTATCAGCGCCCGCAGGAGCATCAGACCCTCTACGAGTGCGCCGAGGCGCTTACCGACTTCGACGAGATCTTCCACCTCTTCCGCGCGATGCATCTCAAGCTGGCGCAACGCAACCTGGGCCTGCGCGCGATCGGCACCGGCGGTACGCCAATGGACATGCTCGAGCGCACACTGCGCGATCTGCTCTTCCTGCCGCTGTGGGAGGCGCGCGATGAGCTGCTCGCGCTCTCTGGAGAAAGCGCGGACGGCGCCACGGGGCACAGCGCCTAAGGTAAGGTCGTTACGCCTGCGGCTGGGCCTCCAATGAGCCAGCGGCTGGCGCGAGCGCGCGCACGATGGGCAGGATGGTCTGATTCGCCTCGGTGTTCCAGGCGCGATACTTCTCCACCGAGGCTGACATCGCGGCGAGCTTTCCTGGATTCGAGAGGAGGTCGTGAATCACGGCGCCCTGTCGCTCTGGCTCCTGCGCCACCCAGCCCAGGCTATACTGCTCGATCATGTGCAGGTTGCATTCTTCCTGGCCGGGAATATAGGTCGTCGCGACAAACGGCTTGCCCAGAGTGACGGTCTCGAAGAGCATGTTCGGCCCTGCTTTGCCCATCACCACATCGGCGGCGGCCATGTAAGGCGCGATCTCTTTCGTGAAGGCGAGCGTGCGCACGTTAGGCGTGTGGTTATAGCGGACTTTCAAGATCTCGTTCGTGCCACACGCCAGGATGATCTGGACGTTTGGTCCCGCCTCGAGGATATGCTTGACGGTGCGCCCGAACTGCGCCGAGCCTTCTCCCCCACCCTGCAGGAACACCGTGAACTTCCGCGGGTCCAGGCCGATCTTGCGCAGGAACGCGGCGCGGTCCTGGCCGCCCGCGCGATAGAACTGCCCACGCACCGGCCAGCCGATCATACGCAGCCGGTCTGGATCAAAACCGGCGGCGAGCGCCTGGGCGTAGGTCTCGCGTGAGGGCGCGAAAGTCATGTCGGCGCCCTTCTCGATCATCCATGCCGCGTGCAGGTCTTTGGGATCGGTGAAGAGGATGATGAACGGGATATGCCACTCCCACTTGCGCAGCACGCGCATCACCGAGTAGGTGAGGAATGGGTAGGTCGAGATGATGATGTCTGGCCGCGCATGATCGAAGAGGAGCCGTAGATTCTGCGCCATCAACCGGGCGTAGAAGCGCTGCGTCTGGAGCGCGCGTTCAGGGGTATTAGACACGCGATACTCGGCGGCCCAGAGCCAGAGCGCATAGCGGCTGACGGCGCGATAATACTGATGCATGAACGCGGGCTGCGGATCCTGAATGCTGCAGTCGTACTCGCCAGCGATCTTGTCGCGAATCGCATCTGCCAGGCTGAGATGTCCGCCACCAGTCTTCGCGGTGAGGATCAAGGCGCGTGGGCGTCCTGTATGCCCCCCGACCCGTGTGACGCGGCGTGGCCGCCGGAGCGCGCGTATGGGGACGCGCCGCAGGCCACCCTCCCGCAGGCGCGAGACAACTCCGTCCATTCCGCGACCTCCAGTGCGGCGCTCTACTGGCGCTCGGTTGCGGTGGCGCGCCTGATGCCGCCGATCAGGTGATCTCGCGCCTCTCGCCTTCCCCGTACTATAGCAGATGGACGCGCGAATACATAGCTCTGGCGACCAGCCGTGCGCGGCATGACCGGCCCAGTCGCGCAGCAGGCTCGCGACGCTTAGATTGGCCGTCAACCGGCGGTAATGGTGACCATGCTGACGGAGCTGGCGACTTCGATATCGTAGCCCGGCGTCAACCCTTTGTAGCCAGGGGTTTGCAGGCGCACGTCATTGCCGACATTGCTGAAGCGCTGCTCGTCGAAGGCGAATTCCGACGCCCAGCCTTTCAGGTGGACGCGCGCATCAACGCCTGCGGGGCGGCGAATTTCAATCTGCGACGCGCCACCGCTAATCCGTATCGGGACCACGATGGACGGAACGGGGAGGTTCAGGCGGATCATGCTCTGTCCGCCCTTCATCTCCAGCCCGACGAGGTCGAGACCGTCCAGTTCGGCGGTCATATCATACGCCCCGCCCTGGATGAGGATGCGCCATGGGATGGCGGCGTTGAGCGAGACCTCCGCTGAGCGCTTATTGGCGCCCAGAAACCACAGGCGCCGTGGATAGCGCATGGTGACCACGCCATCCTCAACCTTTACCTCCGGCGTCGCGCCCTCAAAGCGCGCCTGGTAGAGCGCGGTTGGCTCCGCGTCCGCGCGCAGCGTGAGCTGGACGGCCCCAGTGGGAAAGACAAGCTCACCAATCTCTACTGCGCCCAGTGGGGCGGAGTGAAGTCCTCCCTCGCCCGCTGGAGCCTCGCGTAAGCGGAGAATCTCCTCCCGGGAGATCGCATTGCCGCGTTTGAGAAACTCGACCAGGAGCGCAAGTTGTTCGTCGTCGTACCGCGCCACCTCATCATCCCACGCATCGCCCATGCCGGAGACGGGGAGCGCGCCCTCTTTTTCCTGCAGGAGCCGGACGATGACCCGACGACCGTCCTCGGGGTCGCTCTCGCGGCGCACGACTCCCGCTTCCTCCAGCCGCTTGAGCATGCCGGTGATCGCGCCAGTGGTCAAACCAGTCAACTCAGCAAGCTGCCCCGCGGTCATTGACCCAGCGCCATCCAGCATGTCGATGACCTGCATATCCGTAGCGGTCATCCCGTTGCGGGCCGCCATCGCGCGGAAGTACGACGCGCTCAGGCCGTTGAATTGCCGGAGCTCACGCGCCAGCTCGGCGAGCAGCGCCGCACGCGTTTCTCTCACTTCCTGAGAATCACTTGACATCTCTTATCTCTCCTGCTAAGATAATTTTATCTGAGTTGCTAAGATGATTCTGGCCTGAGATTCGCTTAGCGGCTCAACGAGTTTCATTGTAGCACATGGAGGCGCACTGATGGTGTTTGAATCAGAGGGAGCGCGCGAGTCGCACGAACGTCAACCGGTGACGAGATTCGATGCGAGCAATCTCAGGGAAAGCGACCTTGCGGGCGTCAAGGTTCTGCGCGGGAAGTTTATGGCGAGCATGCTGCGCGGCTCCGATTTCTCGCACGCCGATCTCACCGGCAGCTCATTCAGGGCCAGCGACGTGGCGGACGCCAACTTCGACGGCGCCAATCTAACCGATGTGAAGATGTCGATGGTCGAGCTAGCGCGGGCCAGCTTCCGCGGCTCCATCATCGTGCGCGCCGACTTCAGCATGTCGGGGCTGACCGAGACCCAGTTCGCCGAGGTCGCGTTCGAGGATGTCAAGTTTCGCATGACCGACCTGAGGCGCACGGTCTTCGAGCATTGCGCCTTCACCGGGGTGGACTTCACGTACTCTGACCTGCGCGACCTGCGCCTGGATGGGGCGGCATTCACTAGCGTGAAGTTCGACTCGGCGGCGCTGAATGGAGTCTCGTTCCGGGGCGCAACGCTGCGGGATGTGTCCTTCCGCTCCTCGAGCAGGAAGTACCGCGACGCCATCCGCACGGTGGCCTTCGATGAGGCCAGGATGGACAAGCTGACCTACGCCGTGCTCAAAGGCCTGGGGGCCAACCTGTCAAACGTGATCGTGGAATAGGGGAACAAACAGCATGGAAGAGACGAACGTAGCGATCCAGGTCCATGGATTGCGGAAGTCCTATAAAGAAGCGCAGGTGCTCAAGGGTGTGGACTTCGCGGTGCGGCGTGGCGAGATTTTCGCCCTGCTCGGCTCCAACGGCGCGGGCAAGACCACGATTGTGAGAATCCTCTCCACCCTGCTCAAGCCGGATGACGGCATGGCGCGCGTCAACGGATTCGACGTCCGCTCGCAGCCGGAGAAGGTGCGGGAGTCGATCAGCCTGACCGGTCAATTCGCGGCGGTGGACGAGATCCTCACTGGCCGCGAGAACCTGATCATGATTGCCAAACTGCGGCGCGTGAAGAACGCAGGCAAGGTGGCGGACGATCTGCTGCAACGATTCGGCCTCGCCGACGCGGCCAAGCGCCGGGTTGCGACCTACTCCGGCGGCATGCGCCGTCGCCTCGACATCGCCATGAGCCTCATCGGCGGCGCGCCAGTCCTCTTCCTCGACGAGCCGACCACTGGCCTCGACCCGGAGGGCCGCATCGAGGTGTGGCAGGTGATCCAGAACCTCGCGAACAGCGGCGTGACTGTGTTCCTGACGACCCAATACCTCGACGAGGCCGAGAAGCTCGCCGACCGAATCGCGATCCTGCACGATGGCGTGATCATCGTCTCTGGGACGTTGGAGGACCTGAGGAAGCTGCTCCCACCCGCGAAAGTGGAATACGTGGAACGGCAGCCCACCTTGGAGGAGATCTTCCTGGCGATCATTGGCAGCGACAAGGCCGGCAGCGACAAGGTCAGCAGTGACAAGGTTGGAAGCGAGAAGGAGGCGCAACGATGAACACCCATTTCTTCAGCGACACGAGCGTGATGCTCGGACGCACCATGCGCCACATCACGCGCAGCCCAGACACCATCATCACGACCACGATCATGCCAATCGCTTTCATGCTACTGTTCGTCTACGTGTTCGGCGGCGCCATCCAGACCGGCTCCAAGAACTATGTGAACTACCTGCTGCCCGGCATCCTGCTCATCACGATCGCGTCGGGCATCTCGTACACCGCATACCGGCTCTTCCTGGATCTGCAGAGCGGCATCTTCGACCGGTACAACTCGATGCCGATCGCCCGCTCGTCGGCGCTGTGGGGGCACGTCTTGACCTCGGTGGTGGCCAACGGGATCTCCGTGATCGTCGTGATCCTGGTGGCGCTCCTCATGGGCTTCCGCTCATCGGCGGGACCGCTGGCGTGGCTCGAGGTCGCAGGCATCCTCCTCGTGTTCACCCTGGCGTTGACGTGGCTTGCCGTCATCCCCGGTCTCACCGCGAAATCCGTTGACGGAGCAGCCGCCTTCGCGTACCCGCTCATCTTCCTGCCGTTCATCAGTTCGGCGTTCGTGCCCACTTCCACGATGCCGGGTCCCGTGCGCGCCTTCGCGGAAAACCAGCCGGTCACCTCGATTGTCAACACGATCAGAGCCTTGTTTGAGCAGCAGCCGGTCGGAAGCGACATCTGGGTCGCCCTCGCCTGGTGCGGCGGCCTCCTCGTCATCGCCTTTGTGTTCGCCATGGCGGCCTACCGACGTAAAATAGCCTGAGAGCTGGTTATGAACTGACGCCGCACAGGGAGAAGAGGCGACATGCCAAATGCCCTTCTCCCAGCGATGTCAGTGACGAGATTAGGCTGTCGTGGCCTCGTACCTGAGTCTGTTGCCCCCAACGACGCCACGAAGCTTCACTGCCGATGAGGAGGGTGCGCCATGACCAGAGAAGCCGAAGCAGGAGGAGCGGATGGCTTTCCACATCCCTTCAGCGAACAGGAACTTGCCTGGGCGCGGGAGCACATGACGCAGTTGCGCCAGTCCGTTTCTGGGCAGCGCATTATGCTCTGGAGCCTGGGGATCGGCTTCGTGCTTGGCCTGGCCGTTTATGTCGGCGGCTATGCGCTCAAAGCGTCGGTGACGACGGAGCCTTTCAAACTGGTGGCCGACCTCCTCTATGCGCTGGGGTGGGCGCTGTGGACGGGAGTCGTCGTGGCCCTGTTCGTCGAGGTCATTCCGCGGGCCAAACAGCGTCAAATCAAACGAGCGCTCGATGCCTACGAGGCGGCGCTGCACCAGAAGGCCCGATCCCGAAGCTCCCAGTCCTCAAGGGGCGACGCGTGATCCGAGCACGCGTGCCTGCTGGAGGTGGGCTTGAAACCCTGATCTGATCGCCAGGCGCGGGCCTGGCGATCAGCCGATTCCACTGCTCCAGGTAGGCAAAGCCCTCGTGGTACGGGGCAGTTCATCACGCGTTCATCGAGGAAACTGTCGTTCATCCTGGCCATGTGAGGATAGGTGGAACGTGCTGACTTTCGGTCGGTTCCCACACAGCGTATGATGTGTGAAGGAGAACGTCGCGCCTTACACGGCTGATGCCGCTACATCGAGCAATCAGATGGAGTCCATGCTGCAACGACTTGCGCCACTGATTCGATGGTTGGATCAGCGCCTCGATCTACTCCTTCAGGCATTTCGACCTGACTCCTTACGCGCCTATCTGCGACGCAACGCCCAGGGGTACGTCGAAGCCTTGATTGGCATCGCTGCGGCTTCGCTGGTCATAGCGCTGGTCAATCAGTTCGTGCAGGCGAGTAACATCTCCCTCATCTATTTGCTCGTCGTACTCTACGTTGCGACCAGGCATGGTCGAGGACCAGCGCTTCTCGCGTCAGTCCTTGCCTTTCTCGCGTATGACTTTTTCTTCATCCCACCCGCCCTCCGTTTTACCGTATATGACCCATCTGAATGGCTGTCCCTGTTTGTCTTGCTCGTCACAGCCTTGGTCATCAGCCAGCTCGCCGCAGCGGTGCGACTACGCGCCTCGGAGGCAATTGAGAGTCGGCGCCAGATTGCCATGCTCTATGAATTTGCCGAGGTTATTGCTGCAACGACTGATCGACGAGAACTGCTTGACA
>DATAOM010000023.1:0-2787 GCA_036265775.1 Ktedonobacterales bacterium
TTCTTGACGCTGCCCGCGGTGCCAAGCGGCGTCTCCTCACGCGAGTAGCTGATACGCATGCCGAACTGCGAGCCGTCGCCAAAGTAGTCCTCGATAGCGCTGGCCATATATTGCACCGTCACCACGACATCGTTAATGCCGTGGCGCTTGAGCAGGTTAAGGATGTGCTCCATAACCGGCCGCCCGACAATTGGCGCCATCGGTTTGGGGCGCGAGACTGTTAAGGGCCTCAGCCGTGAACCCTCGCCGCCAGCCATGACTACAGCCTTCATACTACCGGCCCTCCCTCACTCCTCACTCACCGACTCGATTGACGCCATTCGCCGGGTAGCCAAGAACGGAAGCGATAATAGCGATACTGCAAGAGTGATACTGCGCGACCTGCCTGAGTATCGTCAGCGCATGTGGCGAACGCCCGCGCGTCTCTTCCCACGAGTGGCGGGACGCTCCGCGCGATGGTCTGGAGAAAGCAGGGTACGAATATTTCCTGGCTGCCTGCGTCATGATGAGGTGGACGCCGCTCCCATCACCGAGCCGCCTGCCTGATTCACTCGTCGCCAGAGAGTTGGCCAGACGGTCGCTATGAGATGGGGACAAAAGTGAACTTCCGTCACCGCCCGGAAAATATCACCCTCAGTTTCTATCGTACCACATGCGACGGGAAACCTTCCCGTTCTCTCCGCCAATTCTGGAGCGCTCTGTCGCGAAAGGGGCAGAATGTGGCGAACATCACAGGGGCGTCAGCAGAACGCCCCAGGCGCACATGGATGCAAAAAAGCGGGGAGCAAGGTGGGATACTCACCTCACTCCTCGCTGTATCGAACCTATGCCGGAATAGTTTAATTGAGGCAGTTGCGACCACCCAGAAGGTCAAGCCACTCGTTCAGCGGATGTTCCTCGCGGCGCCAGGCGTGTTCCTCCTCATAGCGCTCTTGCAGGGCAATCAGGCGAAACGCTTCTTCTAGAGTAAATCCGCAGTCGAGCAGGGCATCAATCAGTAGGTCTTCGTACTGACGCATGACGACACCTCCCATGTATTACCCACGGGAGCGAAGCAGGCCAGGACGTCGCTTGCCGAGCAGGCATGCCCGAAGCGGCGCAACGCCGTTCTGCTTCCAGCCCGTAGAAACTCTGTTCTGGCGTCTACCGCATAGCGCGTGCCTGACCACCTAATGTGTAAACAAGCGAGTGACGATCAGGCGCCCACCAGTGACCCGTAGCCGTCAGCGGACGGCGCCAGTCGCTGGCAGTGGTAGACCTGCCTCGCCGGGGCGCTGTACGAGCCGTCTCGGCGAGAGAGCCAGACCGAAGCACTTCCTCGTGCGTCTACTACTTCCTACGTTGAAGTGGGTCAAAAGTTCTGTATGCGGGGGTGGCTCAGGACGTTCGGGCTACTTCAAAGTTGTGTGATCGCGGTGAAACATTGAGGCGGCGCAGCATCGCCTCGTGCGCGCGCCACTCCTCGCTATCGGCCAGTGGCGGCAACAGCCGCGCTCCGCTGCCTGCGCCATAGCGGCGATCGAGCGCCAGCCGCAGCAGGTGGTCGGCGAAGTGGGGATTTTTCGGCAGGAGCGAGCCGTGAAGGTAGGTACCATACGTGTTGCGATAGACGCAGCCCTCGAAGCCATCTTCGCTGTTATTGCCGTGGCCCGCCAGCACCCGGCCGAGCGGCTGCGCCCCGCCCCCGAGATAGGTGCGTCCGCCGTGATTCTCGAAGCCGATCAACGTACTCTCGCCCCAGGCCAGCGCGACATTACCGATGCAGCGCGGAACCTTCTTGCCCTTGTGGATCGTCCAGGCGTCGAAGACGCCGATGCCTTCCAGGTCTGGCCCCTCGGCGGGGTGGTAATACTTCGCCAATAGTTGATAGCCACCGCAGACGGCCAGCGTCGGCATATCCGCCTCGATGGCGCGCAGAAAGCCCTCACCCTTGACCTCGCGCAGATCGCGCGCGACCTCATCCTGCTCTTTATCCTGCCCGCCACCGACGAAGAGCATATCATAGGCGTCAGGATCGAGCGGCTCGCCCATCTCCAGCGGTGTGACGTTCAGCGTCACCCCGCGCCAGGCGGCCCGCTGGCGCAGCACGATGATATTGCCGCGGTCGCCATACATATTGAGTTGGTCAGGGTAGAGGTGGCCCAGGCGAAGTGCTGGACGCTCAGCATCCATCGGGCCGCCGTTCCGGGCGTCGGTATCAGGCATCTTTCTGCTCCCAATAGCGCGGGGCAAACCCACGTCGCGAGATTTCCCCACGCACGGCCAGCATCGCCGTATAGGTTGGCACGATATAGAGTGTCTCGCCAGCGGCTGTGTGAGCCAATGCCGCCGTCAGCGCCGCGCCAATATCTGGCTCGACCAAATCTGCCGGACGCCCGGCATACTTGAAGCGCAGCGCCAGATCGTAGGCGCGCAGTCCTGAAACGGTCAGGCTGGCGATGGCGCCTGTGACCTGCTCGAAGTCGGCATCCCAGATCCACGACACATCTTCGCCGTCGGCGGCGCGGTCGTTGAGGATGAAGAGCAGGTGATGCTTCGCGGCATCCTGACCGAGCGCGCGCAAGACTTCGTTGAGACCGGTGGGGTTCTTCGCCAGCAGCAGGTGCGCGGTGCGGTCGCCCATGACGATGCGCTCGCCGCGGCCAAACGCGGGCGTAAAGCGCTCCAGCGCATCGTGGATCGCCGGGAGCTGCGCGCCCAACACCACGCCTGCCGTCGTCGCCGCTAGCGCGTTATAGACGTTGTATAGCCCTGGCAAGTGAACTGTCGCCTCGGTCTGGCCGAGTG
>DATAOM010000024.1:0-2717 GCA_036265775.1 Ktedonobacterales bacterium
ATGGGAACTGAAGCGCATACATTGGGCATTTGGGAGCCGTGGAGTCCATCGGACGTCGCCACGTTCTTCGCTCCTCTAACAGTTCCCTGGTGGATCGCGGGAGGATGGGCTATCGATCTCTTCCTGGGGAGGCAGACGAGAGAGCACGAAGATATTGATGTGCAGATTCTGCGTCGTGACCAACAGGCGGTTCGCGCGTTGTTTGGCGCGTGGGACATACAGGCGGCGCTGCCTCCTCCGCGAGATGAAGCGTGGCCGTTTCGTTCCTGGCGTCTCGGCGAAGAGCTCGATGCGGACATTCATGATGTCTGGTGTCGTCCGGAGCCAACGCAGCCGTGGGCGCTGCAACTCATGCTCGCCGATACCCAGGATGATTCGTGGCTCTTTCGCCGCATGCCGGCTATTAAGCGTCCAGTAGACACAATAGGATGCGCTACCGACGAGATTCCGTATCTGGCGCCGGAAATCCAATTGCTCTACAAGGCTAAAGGATTGCGCCCGAAGGATGAGGCGGACTTCGCGCAAGTTCTACCTGCATTAGATCAAGAGCGCCGCCACTGGCTCAGGAACGCTCTAGCTGAGGCGCATCCAGATCATCCCTGGCTGGAGCGCCTGATGGATTGCTGACCAATGTCGAGTGTAGTTGCGTAGAATGGCTGGAGCCATCATATGACGTGGCGCTACGACTGGCGCAGAGAGAAGCGATGATGGCGCGCCGCCTGCAACAATCTATCCATTGGTCCGTCGAGCCGGGCGTGCTCAACGTCTTTCGTGTCTTCACGCTGGTGGAGTGGGGGCTGCTCTCGCTCGGCTTCCTCACGCTGCTGAACCGTCCGCCACGCTGGCCCGACGCCTACGCGACGATGCTCTGGACGCTCTATACGTTCACCCTGGTCTACCTCTCGTGGCCCTGGCTGGCGCGGACGCTTGGGCGCGCCTACCTTCCGTTGGCGCTCATCGCCGTCTCGGTTGTCCCGGTGGTGGCGCAGATGGCCGATACGCTGCTGCGCATGGCGGCGGGGGCGCGTGGCGAGAGCGCCCAGACCGATCCCGCGCGGCTCTACGTCTGGCTCCTGCTGCCGCTGTTGCTCATCAGCGCGCAGTATGGCGTGCGCGTCCTGTTGCTCTTCACCGGTGGGACGGCGTTGCTGGAGATCCTGCTCGCGAGTTTTCTTGTTGGCGCTGGCGGCCCGCCGGTCACGCGGGCGGCGCAGGACGCCGGATCGCGTTTTCTCTTCTATACTGTCGCTGGGCTGGCCATCGTCGCGCTCGCGCGGGCGCAACGGCGCTTTCGCCAGGAGCAGGCGCAACGACAGGCCGAGCGTCAGGCGCAACTGGCGCGCTACGCCAGCGCGCTGGAGCAGCTCGCCATCAGCCGCGAGCGCAACCGCATCGCGCGTGAGATGCACGACACGCTGGCGCACACGTTGAGCGCAGTGAGCGTCCAGCTCAAGGCGCTGGAAGTGCTGTGGGACAGCGATCCCGGCGAGGCTCGGCGGGTGCTGCGCGCGACCGACGACCTGACACGCAGCGGGCTGGACGAGGCGCGACGAGCCTTGCATGCGCTGCGGGCGAGTCCTATCGAGGAGATGGGACTGGCGCTGGCGCTCCAGCGCGCCGCCGAGGAGGCAAAGGCGCGGGCGGGCTTCGTGCTCACCTTCAGCGCGCCGCCACAGATCATGGGGCTGCGTCCAGAGGTCGAGCAGCAACTGTATCGCATCGGCGAGGAGGCGATCAACAACGTAGCACGGCACGCCAACGCGCGCAATGTGAGCGTCACGCTGGCGCAGAAGGGCGACGCGACGCTGCTGACGATTCAGGACGACGGCTGCGGCTTCGATGCCGGGCGAGTGTCGAACAGCGGCCATTTCGGGCTGACCGGCATGCGCGAGCGCGCGTCGCTGATCGATGCGCGGCTGGAGGTCGAGGCTCGACCGGAAGCGGGGACAAGCGTGCGCGTGGTCTATGAGACGCCAGCGGGAGAAAAGCGATGATTCGTGTCTTGCTTGTGGATGACCAGGCGATTGTGTGCGAGGGGCTGCGGGTCGTGCTCGGCGCGCATCCGAACGTCGAGGTGGCGGGCGTCGCACACGACGGCGAACAGGCGCTGCGCCAGGTGGAGACGTTGCGGCCAGACCTCGTGCTGATGGACCTGAAGATGCCGGTGATGAATGGCGTGCAGGCCACCCGCGAGATACGCGCGCGCCATCCCGAGATTCCGGTGCTGGTGTTGACGACCTACGACGACGACGAGTGGGTGATCGACGCGATCCGTGCTGGGGCGGCGGGCTATCTGCTCAAGGATTCGGGCGCGGAGGAACTGGTCGCCGCCATCGAGGGGACAGTGGCGGGCAGGACGCATGTGGACCCGTCGGTCGCCGCGACGCTCTTCAGCGTGGTGCGCGAGGGCGCGCCGCCCAACGCCGAACTGGCGAGCCTGCTGAGCGAGCGCGAGCGCGAGATTCTGCGGCTGCTGGCGAGCGGGCTAACCAACGCGGGCATCGCCGAGCGGCTGAGCCTGGCCGAGGGGACGGTGCGCAACCACGTGACGAGCATCCTGGGCAAGCTCGGCGTGGACGATCGCGCGCAGGCGACGGCGCTGGCCTGGCGCTATGGCCTCGTCACGCCGGAGGAGTAAGATAGATTGGAGGCAGGCGCAGACAGACGGCGGACAGACGAATGGAGCATATTGACATGGCCGGCGAGCAGGGCGAGTT
>DATAOM010000025.1:0-7503 GCA_036265775.1 Ktedonobacterales bacterium
GGCGAAGCCATGATTGATCACCGCGCACGCTGGTGCGCAGCATTCAACCTTTGGCGCACACTATGAGTGGCCGAGGTAAGGCATGATAAAAGTGCTCCACAGTAGGTGAAGAGATGTAGCTGGGGCAGCTCTTGGTGCCAGAAGTGCGTTAGCCGAGATGCTGATTTGATCGCACCTGATGCGAGGATTTGTGCACTCAGCGTCTGTTGGATGCGCTGTGCGTGGGGAACAAAAAAAGAGAACGGAAGCTTTCGCTCCCGTTCCTGCCTGATGTGGTGAGCCCCCTCGGACTCGAACCGAGAACCCGCTGATTAAGAGTTAGCCCGTTCAGCTTTTTCTGCTCGCCTGGCGCAAATGCCGATGTCAAGCCACTTCTGTGCCATACGATAATGCAACAATAACCCTCAGTTAGCTGCTTGACCGAGTATACCATAAACTCTGATCTCGATACAGACTATTTGGCAACGCCAATTTGCCTTTGCACCATAGTCTTTTCACCTCCTCCCTACGCCTGGGTGGCACTCTCACACCACGCTATATCCGCTGGCTCGTCCGGGTCAAACACCTCGACGAGGACTGCTCTTGGGACGTTCCTCCCGATCAGAGGGGGATGCATACCACATCCAAAGAACAGCGAAGTCAGTAGTCTTGTACCAGGAGCGCCGGTGATAAGGATGCGAAAGGAGGTTCTGAGGCGCTATCCCTTGACGCCGCTCCTTTTTTGGCGAACGTGCGCCCTTGGCAAATTGGCAAACCACGTCTTGCGACCTCGCGGCGCTGCCTCTACGGGCGCTTCCGAAGGAGAATACGGGATTCTCGTATTCTCTGCCATCATGCGAGCAGGTATAGTAGCTGCGGTGGATCGGCGCAGGACTGCTCTGATCCACGCCACGAGCAACACGCAAGGATTGTGGTGCGCTGGGTAAGGATACCACCGGCTCGTGGGATACGATGACGTAGCCCGCCAATTACTAGGCAAGCGATCGCATCAATGCAGCGCAGTATTCGCCAGCAGGCAGCGGCTCGTCAGCGAGCGCGCAGGTCGCTCGACGGCTGCGCGCCAGGTTCATGGGGTTGCTGCTGTGGTGTCCAATCCTCCGTTGGCAGGGCCCCATGACGTGATAATCGGCTTGCTCCTCAGCACATCGGAGTGCTGAGGATAGCGCACCGAGTCTGCGGCGCTGACGGGCCGATACGTTCTCGCTGATCGCAATCGATCAGCTGTGTCGAGGCCATGGCAGCGCAAGCGTGCGTTCGCGCCGTTGGCCTATTGGAATCACACGGAGGTTTCGTCATCATGGAAAATGGATCAGACAGGCGCCCAGGCTTAGCCGTCAGAATCGTGAGCCGTCTCGCCTCAACCATGCCTGTTGGCCTGGCGGTGGCGCTCCTCCTCGCCCTTGGACTGGGCGTCGCGCTTGTGCAGCCGCTCCGCGCCGGGGCGACCGCCGCTGGGGCCGCACAGGGATCAGGAGCCGTTGTGCCGCTCCAAACGGAGACCCCAACGTTGGTCCCGCCAGTCCCCACGCTCCCACTGGCAACCCCGACGCCGGCAGGCAGCACGGGGACATCGTCCGCGTGTCCGTCGCTGGACCCATCGTCTGGATGCACGTTCTTTGGGGTGCCAGATTGGTTGCTCGCAGTGCTCGCTGTGGCGCTGGTCTTGATCCTGATCATCGTGGCCGCGACGGCCAGCGGTCGGCGCAGGTGAACCAGAATCTCTTGCGGGATCCCTCCTAGAGAGCCGTTGTGATTCCCCACGGTGGCGGCGCCATCTACCGGGTCTTGGATGGTCGCCTCCTTGCCGATAGAGGCAGACATCTAGCGCATGAGGTGAAAGGAAGCACCCTCTTATGGCAAAGACAGTTGCTGGGCCACGCGCCGATATCTTGCGCATGGAGCCTGGACGCGCGCTCGGCCCCGATTTCTCGTATGCGGCGGCGCAAACAGCATTCCGCGGGCAGACCGAGGCAGGCCGCACGGAGCACATGATCGTCTACACCGACGGCACGCCGAACGGCGACGCCTCGGCTCAGGCAGTGCTGAAAACCGCTGAGGCTGACTATCAGGCGGTGGCGAACTGGTTCGGTGGTATCTCACTGCCACCCGGGCAGGAGGGCGACGACCAGACGACGCCACGCACCGCGACACCGGTGCAGGTCCTCATCGACCAGCAGGCTGGCGGCGCCTACCATTTCGGCTGTGATGCGACCGACATCTATATCGAGCCGACCCCAGAACTGGCCAATGGCTTCATGGTGGCGGAACTGGTTGAGATTTTCGAGGCGGCGATCAACAACGGCTGGCAGTGTGGCAATACTAATGGCGAGGGCCTCTCGCGCGTCCTCGCCGGCGAGCGCAACGCGAACCTGGGACCGCTCTTCACGCAGACGGCACAGGCATGGTGGCAGGCTGGACACGCCGACTACGTCAACTCGAACGCCGCCGACGACCGCGACGAGAACAGCAACGGCTGCGCGACGCTCTTCCTGTTCTACCTGAACAAACAGCTTGGCTACGACTGGCGCACCATCACGACGACTGGCGGCTCAACGCTTGGCGAGACCTACCAGAAGCTGACCGGAAAGCCTGGTACCCAGGGCTTTAGCGATTTCGTGTCACTCCTGAGTGGGATTGATCAGGGTGGAACATTGAACATTCCCGCCAGTGGCAACCCATTCCCTATCGGCGCGCCCGCGCAGCCACAACCGCCTGTACAGCCGCCCACGCCACCGCAGGCGCCAGTGGGTCCCAGCGATCCCGGCCAGGCGGTCACGTCCTCATCCGGCGGTATGCTGCAAGGCGTCCTGATTGGCGCGATTGTGCTGGTCATCGCGCTCATCGCCTTGGTCAGCGCCTACGCCTTCGGATGGTTCGGACTATAAGGTCGCGACCCCTATCGACACCGACGAATATGCGAGCCTCGCGCCCCTGGCGTCACAATCGTCAGGGGCGTTCGCCGTCGTTGGCGCTAAGAACAAGTCACCGTCGCAGGGATATGCCCCTGATCCTGGTGTGAGTTAGGTGGCGTCGGCGAGAACTTGTCAGCAACATCCTCCGGCTGCACATACTCGATCAGCGTGAAGTACGAGCACTTATCGTTTCCGAAGACCTGGTCTGTTTGCGGTGGATAGCTCCAGACAACCTTTGGCTTCGCTTCCATCTTGACGACCTGCTTGGTCTGCTGATCAATGTAAACATGCGTCTCGTTCGGCGCGCTCACCAGGATGTAGTCGTAAGTGTTCGTCTCGCCCAGCTTGGCTGTCCCGCTGTACCAGAGCAGGCCACTCTGCAGCAGCGTGTAAGCATCAGTGAAGACATGTATCACATTTTGATTGCCATTCTTTTCGGGATTCATGTCGCCGCTGAACTGGCTGCGCGCCCCGGTGGCGTACGTGTTCGTCTGTGGGTCCCAGCGGTAGCCGTGTGATCCCTGGCTGAAATCCACATAGCGCAACGTCTTATTCGCGCTCACCGCGACATATTGGGCGTCGTTCGCCGGATTGATGTAGACCTCGGCCGACCAGGCTGGCGTCTCGCCAGTGGTCACCTGCGATTGCGCCTTATAGTGGAGCACAAGCCCGTTCGTCGGATGCGACACCAACTGAATGACTTTGTTCGCGCTATCCAACGAGAGCGTCACCTGACGCAGCGTCGCGCGCAGGCTCTCCACATTCCCCGAAGGTGGGCCTACTGCTTCCACCGCGATAGAGAGGTCGTTACCACGTTGCTCGCCCGCGGCCACAGACTTGCTGTCGACGACCGTTCCAGCGATCCGCCCATGTCCATCGCTCTTGAGCGGCGTCCACGCGCGCTCAGGGATGAGCTTCCAGCTCACTGCGCCGTCGCTAGTATCAGATGTATAGCCTGGATAGTCGTACCCACCCCTGATCTCGCGAATGCGCATCGCTTGCAGGTAGGCGCTGGAAGTCATCGTCCAGGTGATATCGAGATAGATCACGGTCTTGTTGTCGCTAGCGTAGCCCAGCGAGACGTCTACCCCACTGGCCTCGTTGGGCGCAGACGTTGGATAGACCGGTCTGAAGGGCAAATGGACTGCCCTGTCGACCGCCTCGATCTGCGCCTTCGTCCGCTCCAGAATTGTCCCGACAGTGGTTGGTGTAGAGGCCGGAACTGTGCGCGGCGCCATCACCAGCCCGCGGAACGCCAGCGCCGCCAGCGAGACCAATAACACCGCCGCGACCGCAGGCGCCACCGTCGCCACCCAACTCTTCCTGCGCGCGCCGAGCACAGCAGGAGTATCCTGCTGGCGTGGCTCTGGGCGCACGATGCCCAGCCGCCGCGCTGCCAGCCCCGCGAGCGGCGACGCCAGCGTCTCGCGCTCCACCGGCTCGGCATTCTGCTCGCGCGCCGCCGCCATCACCGCATGGAAGACCTCTGGCGCGGGCGTCGTCGCCGGCAGACTCGCCAGCAAGGCATCGGTCGCCTGATAGCTCTCGGCGCGCGCGGCGCATTCGGCGCAGCCTGCAAGATGACGCGCGACCTGTGCGCGCAATGGCTCGGCCAGCTCGCCATCCACATAGGCGGAAAGATAGGGCCTGACTTCGGCGCACGACATCTGCGCGCCAGCCGAAAGCGGCATGGGAGGAGGCGTCTCGCTCATCGCGGCTCTCCTCTCTTGATCTCTTCATACGCTTTGGCGAATAAATCACGCGCGCGCGTCAGCCGCACCGCCGCCGCGCCCGGCGTCAGTCCCAGCGCCTCCGCAATCTCACGGTACGACAGGCCATGCACGCTATGCAGGACGAGCGGCGCAGCATACTTCAACGGAATCTGGCGCAACGCTAGCGCAATGTGGTCACGCTCGGCCACTCCCTCGATGGCGTCCGTCCCGCCAGGCTGGGCAATCTCCATATGCGGCTGCGTGTCGTCCTCGGGTCCAGCGGGATAGAGCGCGACGGGAATGCCAAGGATGCGTCGCGCGCGGGCGCGCTTGCGCAACAGGTCCATGCACAGGTTCGTCGCGATGCGATAGAGCCAGGGCTTCAATCGCGCCGCGTCGCGCAGTTCGGCCAGATGATGGTGCGCGCGGATGAAGACATCCTGCGTGACATCATCGGCGTCCTCCTGATTGCCGAGCAGGCGAGACGCATAGGTATGAATCGGGGAGCTATACTCGCTGTAGATCTGCGCGAGAAACGTCTCGGCTGCGGCGCTATTCGCTGGGGCGCTACTCGCGCTGCTATCGCTCTGGCTCATTCCATTGACTGTCTCGCTCGCGCGCACGGGAGTATTGGATGCAATCGCGCGCAGCGTAGCCTCGATGACGTCAAGGCCTTGCTGGTAAGACGCGGGCCACTCCATGGAAAGCCATTCTAACATAAGATCGCGCGGTTTCCGCCGGTGAATCTCGATCACGTGTATGACGCGCGACCTTGGGCATGATTTTCAACTTGCGAAAGTGGGTTGAACCTAAGCGCTTTTGCCCTCCAACAGCGCTGGCAGGCGCAGGGCGAGCCGTGGATCACCGGAAAGGCGCAGCCGTCGCGTCACCAACGCCCAGCGCGCGTCCATCTTGTCTCCGGCGATGCGCGCCCAGTCGGCGGCGCTGCAACGGATGGTCAGCGCGGGACCAGCAACGCGCCCCTCATGAATCTCCGCCTGGCCATCGCGCGCCACAAGATACCACGGCGCGGCGTCGCTGAACTCCCACTGAATCGCGCCGGGCAGATCGCCCACCCGTCCCATGTTGACGACGCGCTCCAGCCCATCGAAGAGCAGGCGCATGATCTCGCCGTCCAGCCGCAACGGCGCGGCGACGCCCAGTACCCCTGCGCGCAGCAACGTTACCGCGCGGTGGGCCTGATCAGCAGGCGGCTGGTCCACCGCGACCTGCACAAGCCCCTTCACCGTCTCCGGTGGGATGCCGATGCGCGCCAGCTTGACCTCGATGGAGCGCAGGCCGAAGGCGTAGACATCCTCCAGCGCATAGCCGAAACAGCGCACGTAGTCCTCGTCGAAATTGGGAGGAACGAAGACCGAGATCATCCACGGCAAGACCCTGTTGAGCATCGCCAGCGTCGCCTTGTGGTTCGCCGGACTCTGCGCGATCAGCTCTTTGAGGACCTGCATGCCGAACGCCATGTGGCGCGACTCATCCCGCGCGATCTTCGCCATCCCGGAGGCGAAGCCGGGTAGAATCCCCTGCTGCGCGAGGTAGCCGCGAATGAACCGCTGCCCCGGATGCGCCAGCGCGCCCTCGACGATCAGGTGATAGAGCAGGATGCTCTGCGCCAGCAACGCGCGATCTCGCTGGCGGTAGCGCAGCCGGTCGGTGACGCGGTCCAGTTCGGCGAAGACCTTGCGGAAGCCCCATGTCAATTCCGGCGCGGCCAAATCGAGTGTGCTCGCCATATCCTGCCCATCGCCGACGACCTCACGCATGAAGCGGCTGAAGAAGACATGGTGCCGCGCCTCGTCCACAATCTGGGTCGTGATGAAGACACGCTGCTCCTGCGTCCAGAGCGCGCCGACGAAGGGCGCGAGTGTCCGCGCGACGGCCTCCTCGCCGTGCAGGAAAAGCGCGTAGTTCCAGTGCGCCGCGCGCCGCTGCAGTGGCGTCAACTTCTCGCGCCAGTCCAGCGCGTCCTGTGTGAAGTCAATGTCGTACGCGCTCCAGTTGTTCTCCTCCCACAGCCGGTAGAGGCGCACGAGATCTACTTGCGCGCCGGAGCTACGATCAATATCCTGCTCAAGCTCTTCCGCCGATATGGCGTTCGGGGCAGCAGTCTTATGGGCCATGATGACTATCCTTCGAGGCTTGAAGTACGAGAGGTGAATGAAACGGAGAGCCACTGCTAGCGCCTCTAGCATACCATGCGCCCGCTGCTGAAAACGCTCACTCGCGCGTAGTCTCCATCGTCACACAGGAACAAATGTTCAAAAGTGGGCGATTTCTGGGGATAAGTGAATGGCGCTGTGGAAAACTTGTTCTAAAACCATTGACTCCTTGGGCAAACGACAGTGCAGTTTTGCGAATTCAGTTGGCTAGCCCTTGCCTGGACGCTACGGCTAGATGGTGGCGACGAATGGCGCTACCATGGCACTGGTAGTTTCAGAGGGCAAGCGTTATTGTATAGAGAACAGGGCAATCATCCAACGAACAGAGAAGTAGTGGTTATGAGTGGACATCAAGGCGCGCAAGAGAAATTATCGGCGTTGTTCATGCCACTGGATCCAAAAGCAGGTCTCATCATACTGCTTGTGTGCGGGATACCGTTCCTTACTTTCACAGCCTACTATTTCCTAGCTCCTTGGGAGGTCGCCTACCGCCAACACTTCACTGCCGTCTACCGCGCACAGGTCGAGGCCCTACCACCCTATGTGTGACGGGTCAGCTTGAGTACATCAGCGTCCGCAACAGGGATGGACTCGACGTATTCGCGCAGTACGGTTGCTTTGATTCATGCGACTCGGCGCTGGACTATTATCGACAGATCGCGCCTGCTCACGGCTGGACATATCTCGGAAAGGATTTTCCGC
>DATAOM010000026.1:0-10844 GCA_036265775.1 Ktedonobacterales bacterium
GCGAGTCGCAGCCAGAGCCGCTCACACTGGGTTACTTCGAGCAGCGTGACGTGCTAGGGGCCGTGGACTTCCTGCAAAGTGGCCCGATCCCCTATCCAGCGCTGGGGCGCCCAACGATCATTGGCGGGTGGGGCATCTCGATGGGCGCGGCGACCTTGCTGCTGGCGACGGCGCGAGAACCAGCCATCAAGGCGGTTGTCTCCGACTGCGCATACTCCGACATCATCCCTATCCTGCAGCGTGAGGTTCACGTGCGTAGTGGCCTGCCAGAGGCGTTGACACCAGGGGTCTTGCTGGCGGCGCGCGCACTCTACGGCGTCGATTACTACGCGGTGCGCCCAGTAGATGTGGTGGCGAGCATCGCGCCACGCCCAATATTCTTCATCCATGGCGACGCCGATCAGTATGTGCCGTTCGCCGATATGCAAGAGCTTGCCGACGCCGCGCAGACCGGCTTCCAGGCGCATGTGCAAACATGGGCGGTGCATGGCGTGGGCCACGCGCGCTCGTTCAAGACAACCATTGACGGGCCGTTCAACCCGGAGTATGGGCCGCGCGTCGTGGAGTTCTTCACGAAGAGTCTCGGCTCCGATCCGGCGGGCGCTTGAACAGACATGAACGTAAAGAGAGGACAGGCTGATTATGCGCGGTAACACGACGACTGGCGTATCTGGCGCCACCGCCGACACCATCCTTCGCGGCGCAGGTGTTGGGCTCACACCCGCGGCGTTCCTCTACCTTGGCGCCCTGGTCGTCTTCGGCTTCGACACGCTGATGCGCGTCGCTACCACCGGCCTCAGTTTTCTTACACAGCTTCCCATTCTCAACGTCATGGGCATGGTCTGCTTGGTGGCGCTCGCCGTGGGCTTCACGCTGGTGAGCGTGCGCGCGTTCCGCCAGGCGCGGAGGTGGCGCGAGGATGGCGAGACCACCGCGGTTCTCTGGGGGCTTGCCGCGAGCGCGCTGCTTGTGCTTGTTCCTGTGCTGCTGGCCATCCTACTGCCACAGCATCCCGCGACGATCGTGTGAGGAGGTAGCGGCGTCATGGCTCATAAAGGACTGGGCGTCGAGTGCGACTCCAGCGCAGGGAGGAAGAGTGGGGGCGTATGAGGCCCCCTGTTCGTACATTGGCTATCTGGTCGCTGGTCTTGCTCGCGCCCTATGTGCTGGGGTTGACGTTCGTTTCCCTGGCGACTTTGACTTGCGATGACCCGACGTGACACTCGAGCGCGATTGGTAACGCGGTCTGGACGAGTTCCTTCCTTACTATCTTCTGCGCAGGCCCAATTGCGCTGCTTGGCTTATTGACCGGCGCATGGGCCTTTGTATTGGGCATAGCACAGGCTCGTCAAGGAAAGCAGACCCGCTGGCTAGCAAGTCTCATTGTGACAGTCATTGCGGTATCAATCACCGCCCTCGCCGTCGTGGTTCTGGCAGCCTTGAACGCGAGCGCAAATACACCCGCAGAGGTTCAGGGAGCGAGCGAGGTGTACGCCGAGTCCGCCGCATTCGGGGCCTTGACTCTCTTTCCATGTCTCGCGCTTCCCATGGTGATCGTGACATTGCTGTATGGAATCTTCGCCGCGCCATCGGTCTCTTTGAAATCACGACAGGGTAGGACAAGCGAACAAAGCGGCGACGAAAACGGCATCGCCAGACCGGCGGCTGCGATACGTGACCTCACAACTTTTCGCTTACAGGTCGAGGCGCAGATCGCCGCGGCGACGCGCGAGCGTCTTCGCTTTGCGTTCATTGAGGGCGCGCCTGTCGCCGCGCGTTTCGAGACGGCTGAGGGCGAGCTGGGAACATTCATCAGCGAACGCGTCGGGGCCAGCTCTGGTGTCTGCGTGAGCTGGCTGATCAACTTCTCTGATGGCCAGCGAACCGTGATTGAAGCGCGGGAGGACGCGCTGCTCCAGGCGATTCGCGCATGGCAAGAGTCGAACACGCAGGCATGAGCCGACCGGTTCACCTTCCATGCGCGCGGAGGATCTGCGCGGCGTGGTCATGCGCATGGGCGGCGTAGATCTCCAGCCAGTCGTCCATCGTGTAGCGGCCAGACTCGCTATGCGTCCCCTCACGCGCCCATTCCTCTTCACCGATCGCGTCAAGCAGCTCGGCGGAGGCGACGCGGACGGCCTGAAAGACCTCCAGCGACGACGCGATGGGCCGGTCGTAATGCAATCGGCGCGCATATTCCGGCTCGTCGTATCCCTGGAGGGCGGGATGATCTTCGGCCAATAGGCGGCGCAGCCGGATATAGCTCATTGTCTCGCTATCCGCAAGATGGTGCGCGATCTCACGAGGCGTCCAGCCATCCACCGGGCGCGCGTCAAGCTCTTCTTCCGTGAACTGATCCAGCGCCGCGCGGACGGCGCGATAGCCGTCCTTGTACTGCTCGATCAGGGCGCGACGGCGCGCAGCATCCATGATGTTCCCTCTGGTTAGAGGCGCTTCGCCTCGGCGGTCTTGCGCACGATTTCGACGAACTCTGGCTTGAGGCTGGCCCCGCCGACGAGCGACCCGTCAATCTCCGGCAGCGCCGCGAAGTCGGCCACGTTCGCCGCCGTCACGCTGCCACCGTACTGCACGCGCACGCGCTCCGCCGCCGCAGCCCCGTACACCTCGCCGAGCAGCGCACGAATCAGCGTCGCCGCATCATAGGCGTCCTGTGGCGTGGCGGCGCGCCCCGTGCCAATCGCCCAGACCGGCTCGTAGGCTACCACCAGCTCAGAAAGCCGGTCGCCGGGAAGGTTCGCCAGGCTGCCGCGCACCTGCTCGGTCAGCACGCGCTCGGTGCGGTTGGCGTCGCGGTCCTCCAGCCGCTCGCCGACACAGACGATGGGCCGCAGGTTATGCGCGAAGGCGGAGAGCGCCTTGCGATTCACCAGTTCGTCGGTCTCGCCGAAGTAGCCGCGCCGCTCGGAGTGGCCGAGAATCACGTACTCGCACAGCCCCTGCAGCATCAGCGGTGAAATCTCGCCGGTGTACGCTCCCTGCTCCTCGTAGTACATGTTCTGCGCGCCGAGCTTGACTGGCGTGTCAGCCAGCAATGTCTGCACGTACGGAATCGAGATCATTGGCGGGCACAGAACCTTCTCCACCGCGCCGATCGCGGAGAGGTCACCCAGGATACCGCGGACGAACTCGCGCGCCTGGCTCGGCCCGTAGTTCATCTTCCAGTTGCCCGCCACGATGGGCGTCCGTGTCGCCATTGGAAGCATCCTTTCACTCGGCGCGATGTATCGTCAGACGGCCCCACGGTCGCGCAGCGCCGCGACGCCAGGTAACTCGCGTCCCTCCAGGAATTCGAGCGAGGCGCCGCCACCCGTCGAGACGTGCGAGAGCTGGTCAGCCACTCCCAACGCCTCGACCGCCGCCGCCGAGTCGCCACCGCCGACAATCGTCGTCACGCCTAGCGAGGTCAACTCGACCAGTAGGCGGATCAGCGCTTTTGTGCCCAGCGCGAAGGCTGGGAACTCGGCCACGCCGAGCGTCCCATTCCAGATCACCGTTTTCGCGTCGACGAGCGCCTCGCCAAACGCGAGGATCGTCTGCGGGCCGACATCCAGGATGCGCCAGCCCTCTGGAACGGCGTCCGGTGTCGTGATCGTGCCCTCGGCGTCGGCGGCGAATTTTTCTCCTACCGCGACATCCACCGGCAGGATGAAAGGTTTGCCTGCGGCCTCGGCTTTTGCCATCAGGCGGCGCGCGTCCTCCAGCTTGTCCTCCTCGACGAGCGAATCGCCCATGAAAAGGCCCTGCGCCTTGAAGAAGGTGTTGGCCATCCCGCCGCCGATCAGGACCTTATCGGCAATGTCGATGAGATGGTCGAGCACGGCGATCTTGTCCGAGACCTTCGCCCCGCCGGAGATCGCCACGAACGGGCGCTTGGGGTTCTCCAGCGCGCCACCGAGGAAGGTCAGCTCCTTCTCCATCAGGAAGCCGGCGACGGCGGGCAGGTCATGCGCGACGCCCTCGGTGCTGGCGTGCGCGCGGTGCGCCGTGCCAAAGGCGTCGTTGACATAGATATCACCAAGCCCAGCCAGTTGTTTTGCGAAGCCGGGATCGTTCGCCTCTTCCTCAGGATGGAAGCGCAGATTTTCCAGCAGCATGACCTCGCCTGGCTGGAGCGCGCGCGCCATCGCCTCGACCTCCGGCCCAACGCAATCCGGCGCCAGCGGAACCGGTTTGCCTAGCAGTTTGCTCAGGCGCGCGGCGATTGGCTTGAGGCTGTACTTCGGGTCCACTTTGCCTTTGGGACGGCCCAGGTGGCTCATCAGGATAACCGATGCTCCATTATCGAGCAGGTACTGAATCGTCGGCAGCGAGGCGCGCAGGCGGGTGTCGTCGGTAATCGCGCCGGAGGCGTCCTGTGGCGCGTTGAGGTCCACCCGCACGAGCGCGCGCTTGCCCCGCACGTCGATGTCGCGTACGGTGGCTTTGTCCATGCTAGAGCTTCTCCGCGATGAACTGGGTGATGTCGGCGACGCGGCAGGAGTAGCCCCACTCGTTGTCGTACCACGCGACGACCTTGACCATCGTGCCGATGGCGATGGTGTCCAGCCCGCTCACGATCGTCGAATGTGTGTCGCCCTTGAGGTCCATCGAGACCAGCGGCTCCTCGGTATAGTCCATGATTCCCTTCAGCGCCCCCTCGGCGGCCTCCTTGAAGGCGGCGTTCATGTCTTCCACGCTGGCCTCGCGCTCCAGGTCCGCCGTGAAATCCACCACAGAGACGGTTGGCGTGGGCACACGGAAGGACATACCGGTGAAGCGGCCCTTCAACTCGGGGATCACCAGCCCGACTGCGCGGGCTGCGCCGGTGGTTGAGGGGACGATGTTCAATCCGGCCGCGCGGGCGTCGCGCAGATCCTTCGTCGCCACGTCCAGCAGGCGCTGCGAGTTGGTATAGGAGTGGATGGTGGTGAGCAGACCCGTCTTGATGCCCCAGTGGTCGTTGAGCACCTTGGCGACCGGCGCGAGGCCATTGGTCGTGCAGGAGGCGTTGGAGATGATGTGGTGCTTGGCTGGGTCGTACTTGTCCTCGTTCACGCCGAGTACGACAGTGATGTCCTCGTTCTTGGCTGGCGCCGAGATGATGACCTTCTTCACGGTGTCGTGCAGGTGCGCCTTGGCCTTGTGGGCGTCGGTGAAGAAGCCAGTGCTCTCGATGACGATCTGGGCGCCTTCCTCGGCCCAAGGGATCTCTGCCGGGTCTTTATGCGCGAAGACACGAATCTTCTTGCCGTTGATTGCGATGTCGTCGTTATCCACCACCTCGACTGTGCCATCGAAGCGCCCGTAGGTGGAGTCGTAGCGGAAGAGGTGAGCGTTGGTCGCGCTATCGGTAATATCGTTGATCGCTACAACCTCGATGTCATGAGGATGCCGGTCGAGGATCGCCTTGAGGCTCTGCCGGCCGATGCGGCCAAATCCGTTGATGCCTACACGTGTCGCCATGGGGATATGTCTCCTCCTCGGTGTGCTCTCGCCTCGCGCTGGCGCGACCCCATTGTCGCGCACACGGCGAACCGGCGACAGCATAGGTTGTTTGCTGGTCTCCGGCCCACTGGGATTGTATCACGCCTGCCCTGGTGATGAACTTGGGCGATCAAGGCAGAACGCCCTTGCGCTCTATATAGACCGGTCATTATAATGGAGGTGTGACGAACAATTGCAGGGAGCAGGATGTATGGCCTCGACCCGCGAGCAAATCATCATGGCGATGTGCGACCTGATGGAACTGCACGGCTACCACGGCGCTGGGCTGAATCAGGTCGTTAAGGAGAGCGGCGCGCCCAAAGGCTCGCTCTACCACTACTTCCCCGACGGCAAGGATGAGCTAGCGGCGGAGGCCATCGAGCGTGCCGGGCGGCTGGTTGCCGAGCGTATCGAGCAGTCGCTGGCGGAGGAGGACGTCGCGCTGGCGATTGGCCACTTCGTCGAGTTTATCGCCGGGCAGGTGGAGGCGTCGGGCTTCCAGAGTGGTGGACCGCTCACCGCCGTCGCGATGGAGACCGCCACTGGCAACGAGCGGCTGAACCTTGCTTGCCGCGTCGCCTTCGCGCGCATCGAGGAAGCGTTTGCGGCGGCCCTGGTTCAGGGAGGTTTTCCTGAGCCACGCGCACAGGAACTCAGCGTCTTCATCACGGCCTCCATCGAGGGCGGCACACTCCTGAGCCGGACGGCGCACAGCGGCGATCCGCTGCGGCAGGTGGCGCGCGAGCTGGCGCGATTGCTCTCACATGAACAGGCCGAAGTGGGCTATCACGCTCCCTCAAGAGGAGACAAGGCATGATACGCTCAACTGCGACCCTGACAGGCTCCGAACGGCGCAGCCATGTTTCTGAGGCGCCGATACTCGTGACGGGCGCGACGGGCAACGTCGGCGTCGAGGTGGCGCGCCAGTTGCTGGCGATGGGTGTCCGTGTGCGCGCCGCCGGACGTGATCCAGTGGGCAGTGATCGCTATCCCACAGGCGCTGAGATCATGCCGCTGGACTTCGATCAGCGCGGCACATTTGCAAAGGCCGTGCGTGGCGTCGAGCGCGTCTTCCTGATGCGTCCACCGGCGATCTCTGACACCAAACGTTACATTGACCCGTTCATCGACATCTGCCGCGCGGCGGGCGTAAAGCAGATCGTCTTCCTCTCGCTGCTAGGCGCCGAGCGTATGTCCTTCGTTCCCCATGCGAAGATCGAGGCGCATCTGCGCGACTCGACGATGGAGTGGACGATGCTGCGCGCATCATTCTTCATGCAGAACCTCAGCACGACGCACCGCGCCGAGATCCGCGACCAGGACGAGATCATCGTCCCCGCCGGGTGCGGCAAGACGAGCTTCATCGACGTGCGCGACATCGCCGCCGTCGCGGTCAAGGCGCTGACCGAGCCGGGGCATGGCGGCAAGGCGTATACGCTCACCGGCGCCGAGGCGCTGGACTACGATGAGGTCGCGGCCACCCTCTCGGAGGTTCTTGGCCGCCAGATTCGCTATACCAATCCCTCTTTGCTCGCCTTCCTGCGCTACCAGCTTGGGCATGGAACGCCACTCGGGATGGCGGCGGTGATGGCGGGGATCTACACGACGACGCGCTTTGGCCTCGGCGCGCAGATGACGGACGAGGTCCAGCGGTTACTCGGACGCCCGCCGATCAGCTTCCGCCAGTTCGCCGAGGTGAACAGAGAAGTTTGGCTTCCAGATAACAGTGCAACCGCTTCCAATAGAGATACGAGGAGCAACACAATGACCCAATCAGCGAACACGACGACGAGCCAGCAGCAGACACCACCACAGCGGCGCGAGCCACCCAAGGCGCTCTTCGCGGTCCTCAACCCGATCATGAAGACGACGATTCGCTCGCCGCTGCACGGCGCCTTCAGTAAGAGCCTGATGACAATGACCGTAACAGGGCGCAAGTCGGGCAGGCGCTACGTCATCCCCATCGGCTACACGCAGATCGGCGACACGATCTATTGCGGGACGAAGGGCGGTTGGTATAAGAACCTGCGTGGCGGCGCGCCGGTAATGCTGCGGCTGCGTGGGCGCGATGTTCCTGCGACGGGGCGGATCATCGAGGATCAGGAAGGACTGATCGAAGCATACCGAACCTTCCTGCCCAAGGCTCCGCACTACGCCGGCATCCTGGGCGTCCGCGTGGATGAGCATGGCGAGCCGAACGCCGAGGACGTTACCTCGGCCCGCGCTGACGGGCATGTGGTCATCGAAATCACGCCAAACAAGTAGCGCCTGGTTTACTTCGCCCACGTGCCACGGAAGAGCGCCGGATAGTCCAGCACAAGCCCATCGGCGTCTACGGACAGTTCCGCGCTGAAGCCGTCTGGAAGGGCAGCATATGGCAGCGCCTCGAAGCGATAGCGCCCACCGTCGGCGCCGGAATCAAGGCAGGTGTAGCGCTGCCAGACGGGCGCTACCTCCAGCGATGGCGCGTCGATATAGACAACCGCAACGTCAGCGGACTCTCCTGGCTGGAGGCCGAGCCGTCGGATTGGGAGCGTATTCGTAAACGGCGTCGCCGCGAAGTCAATGTCTACGCAACCGTCGAGCGCCGGGAGCGGCTCGCCGCTCATGTTCGACCAGTGTCCATCGCCATCAGCGTAGAGGTCGAGAGCGATGGCGGCCGGATGAGGCGCCATTATCCGCGCCTCGCGCACGCGCCAGGCGATGTCGCAGACGATCTGGTAACTAGCGCGGAACGCTTCTCCCTCGAAGATGGCGATGATCGCGCCATCCGCGCTTATCATATCTGCGCCTACCTCCAGCCGCAGGTGCTCCAGGCCCGGCGTGTCCCATGGCGCCCATAACACGTCGCGCGACATTGCATCGCCTCCAATCCCTTGTACTCGGATAACGATTGTCTGTGCGTCTTTCCCCCTTGACGGGTGATATTAGGCCATGCTAATATCCGACTTGCTGAGTATGGTATGAGCGCAAGCGCGCGATTCCTCGCGGTCGCGCTCAATCGTAGCAGGCTTTCCTCTCGCATTCCCCATCGCCCTGTCGATACATCGCCCTTGTGGCCACGTTGAAGGTGTTGCCCTCTATGACAATGTCCGCCGCCGATTCCTCGAAGCGCAAGTCACTCTCGCCGCTTGCCATCGCCGCCCTTGCGACGGGCGCGTTGCTCGTCACCGCCATCCTGATCTGGGCGGGCGTGACGCAGGCTGGATTGCCCGACCCAACGCTTCCTGACACTGGCGCGCCGACCGCCATACTCAACATTGCGCTGCTCGTCTTCCGCGAGGGGCTGGAGTGCGTACTGGTGCTCGCCGCGATCACCGCCGGATTGATGGGATCGAACGCGACGCACCGGCGGCCTATCGGCGTCGGCGTGATCGTCGGTTTCGGCGCGACAGTCGTGACGTGGTTCATTGCTATTCGCATCATCGACGACCTCACCGGCAGCGTCTCGGCGTTGTCTTTGCAGGCGTGGACGGGGCTGCTCGCCATCGTCGTGCTGCTCATCGTCATGAACTGGTTCTTTCATAAGGTCTACTGGACCGGCTGGATCTCGCTGCACAATCGGCGCAAGCGCAGTCTGCTCCAAAACGCCAGCGCGCCGGGCGCCTCGCGCAGCCGCCTCTTCCTTGGATTGGCCGCGCTCGGCTTCGCCTCGATGTTTCGTGAGGGTTTCGAGGTTGTGCTCTTTCTACAGAGCTACCGGCTGCGCATGGGCGATGAGATCGTCCTGTTAGGCGCGCTGATCGGCGGCGTCCTGGCGGGAATCGTCGCTGTCCTGACGTTCGTCGGCCATCATCGCCTTCCCTACAAGCGCATGCTCATCGTCACCGGCGCGCTGCTAGTTTTTGTGTTGATTATCATGGTCGGCGAGCAGGTCAACGAGATGCAGCTCGCCGGCTGGATTGGCAAGACCGATATTCCCTGGCTGGCCTGGCTGCCAGATTGGGCTGGGCTGTGGTTCTCGCTCTTCCCCAACGTCGAGACCATCGCCGCGCAGATCGTCGCCATCGTCCTCGTGCTCGGCAGTTATGCGTACTCTCGTTACCAGGCGGTCACGCTGCCAAAGAAGCAGGGCCTGGCGCCGTACACCCTGCGCACTGAGGCTCCCAGGGCCGAGCTCGTCGAGGCGTAATCCGCATATCTGTGTAGGGCCGCGATCCATCGCGCCCACTCGTTCGGGTGAGATAGGTCTCGTCCCTACAGATATTAGGGATACAACTGCCGAGGCGTATTCAGGGTAATGTAGTGTCTGGTGGCGCTTCAGCGCGATCTTGAGCGGCCTCTTCGGGGTCGGTATCTTCGGCCATCGGCGCAACCAACGCATCTGGCGTTGCCATCGAGGGGATCGTGCGGCTGAGCGCGACGCTCCCACGCAACATGCCGCGCCAGGCCGCCCCCAGGACTGGACGCAGCCGCGCCAGCCGCTCACGCATTACCTCCAGCTCGCGCTCCTGCCGCCGGTCCTTTGCCTGCCAGAGGTCGCGCGCGTCCACCGTCTGGCCCACCGCGCCCTGTAGCTGCTGGAGCAGGTCAATGGTCTGGTTGAGCGAGACGAGCAGATCGCCCTCGGCCAGGTCAATGCTGCGCAGCAGTCCGCCGAGCGAGGTTCCGCGCCACCAGCGCAGCGCGACGCTGTGGAAGCTCTCCTCGATAGCCTGCGTCACCGTCAGCCCGTTGGTGAGCTCCAGATCCTGCACGAGGCGCTGCGTCCGCCAGACCTGCCGGCGCACGGCGGTGAGGCGGTTGGAGAGCGTCTGCAGGTTGCGCAGCCGGTCGCTATCATAGGTGAACCAACTCGCCACCTCAGCCACCTCCGCTGGGCCAAGGTCATCCAGCGCGCCGCTGAGCAGCAGATCGGCGACCATGATTCCCGACGTGTGGAAGATCGCGCGCAGCAGCCGCCCGCGCACGCTCAACTCGTCGTCCTCGTCGATGTAGCCGAGCGCACGCAGCACATACACCGTCGCATATAACTCCTGCGCGGCAGCCTTGCCCAGCGTCTGCTCCTGCGGACGGTGAGGTGGTGGCTTCCCGTACGTCTTGACATGCCAGTCCTCGTTGCGCTGGCGCTTGCGATCAAAGCGCTGGAACTCGCGCAGGCTCATCGCCACGGCGCGGCGCAGCCGCTCCATATCATGCGGGCGCCAGAGGTTGAGGACGGTGTTGTAGCGGATGGCGAAGGCGCTCATCACCGGCAGGAGTGGCGCCGTCAGCGAACGAAACGCCGGCTCAAAGGCGTCCCACGGCGAGTAGGGGATGACCGCCGCGCCGTGCGCATCCATCCCGCGCCTTCCCGCGCGTCCGGTGAGCTGCTGATACTCGTTCGGCGTGAGCAGACGCATCTGCTCGCCGTCGAACTT
>DATAOM010000027.1:0-17034 GCA_036265775.1 Ktedonobacterales bacterium
GGATGCTCAGGCCAAGCGCCCCACCCACCTGCTGCACCGTCTGCAGCATCCCGGAGGCCGCGCCAGCCTCCCTGCCAGGGACGCCTGAGAGGACGATGATGCTGAGCGGCAGGAACGAACTGCCAACGCCGACGCCGAGCAGGATCATCGGGACAACGATCGCCGGCGCGTAGGGGGAGGTGATCGAGATCTGCGTGAGCGCGAGCGTGGCAAGCACGACCAGTGACGCCCCACCAATGAGAATGCGCCGGGGACCCAGTCGTGGGATCAGCCGTGGAACGATGCGTGAGACGGCGAAGATCGAGAGGGTCATCGGCAAGAAGGCGATGCCCGTCAGCACCGGGCTATAGCCCATCACGCGCTGAAGAAACTGCGTCAGGAAGAAGAACGCTCCAAACATCGCCGCCACGGTGAAGAGCACGCTAGCGAAGGCGCTCACCCGGTTGCGGTCGGCCAGCAAGTGCAAGGGGATAACTGGCTGCTCATGACGCCTCTCGATCACCACGAAGGCGACGAGGAGCGCGGCCGCCAGCGCGATAGCCCACCTGGTCACGGGGTCATCCCAGCCATTCGAGCCGGCGAGGATAAAGGCATAGACCAGGGTCCCCATGCCAAGGGTCGCGGTGAGCGCGCCGCCAAGATCGAGGCGCCCGCGCTGGCGAGCAGATTCCCCAATGAAGCGGGTGGCCAGCAAGACGACCGCGATACCAATCGGCACATTCACGAAGAGCGCCCAGCGCCACGAGACCCACGCAGTAAGGATGCCCCCGAGGATCAGGCCAATCGAGCCACCGGCGCTCGACACGGCGGTGAAATAGCCCAGGGCGCGATTGCGCTGCGGCCCCTCGGGGAAGCTCGTCATCAGCAGCGCCAGCGCGCTCGGCGCCGCAAGGGCCGCGCCAATGCCCTGCAAGGCGCGCGCCGCCACGAGCCAGCCCGCCGATGTGGCCAGACCACCAGAGAGCGAGGCCAGGGTGAAGAGCGCGACGCCGCCGATAAAGAGGCGCTTGCGGCCAAAGAGGTCGCCCATGCGGCCACCGAGCAGCAGCAAGCCACCAAAGGTCAGCAGATAGGCGTTGAGAACCCATGAGAGATTGCTCTGAGAGAAATGAAGCGTCTCCTGCATTTGGGGAAGCGCAATATTCACGACGGTAACATCCAGCACCAACATGAGTTGGACGGTCAGGATGACGGCGAGCGCGATAGTGGGATAGTCCTTGCGCTCCACGGCGCCAGACGCCGAAGTGGCTGGGCGCGCCGCGAGCAACCGCGAGGTTGACATACTCGACACAGATGCCTCCAGATGCGATAATATGGAGGAACCCTCCATATAGTAAACGGAGGACTCCTCCGCTTGATGATATTATACGGAGGATGTCTCCGCTTATGCAACCCCTGGAGGGGGTTTGGAGAAAATTCAGATGGACACTGCGCCGGCCTCAACGCCGAGGCCACTACGCGCTGACGCGCGGCAGAACTATGAGCGTCTGGTCGAGGCGGCGGCCGCCGCCATCGGGGAGCTCGGCCCAAGCGTGAGTCTCGAAGAAGTGGCGAAGCGCGCGGGTGTCGGCATTGGGACGCTCTACCGGCATTTCCCCAACCGGCAGGCGTTGCTCGAAGCCGTCTATCGCGATCAGGTGAACATGAACTGCGTACGCGGGCGTGAGTTGCTGGCCACGAAGCCGCCCACCGAGGCGCTCCAGCAGTGGCTCCATTCGTTGCTCATGCTTAACCTGACCACGCGCGGGCTCAAAGAGGCGATGATGGCTGGCGAGGTCTCGCCGCAGACCTCAGAGTGCAAGGCGCAGATGCATGGGATTGGCGGCGAGCTGCTGGCGCGCGCGCAAGAGGCCGGGGCGGTGCGCCGCGATATCGAGGTCACCGACCTGCTTCGCCTGACGCACAGCATCGCGCTGATGGTCGAGCCAGGCGACGAGGGCGCCGCGCGCGCCGAGCGTCTCTTTGAGGTAATGGTCGCCGGTCTCAAAGGCTAGCGAGCGTCTGCATGAGCAGTGCGCTCATGGCCGAAGGTATGCGCCGTCCGGTCGACGCCTTGCCATCTAGTCCTCAGCTTCTCTGCGTTCGGCGGCGCGCCGCAGTAGCGCCTCGTTGAGCGAGCCGGAGCGGTACCCTTGCAGGTCCAGCGCCACATACGTGTATCCGGCGGCGCGCACGTCGCGGAGAATCGTCTCGCGCGTCTCGTCGTCCAGCAGGCGCGCAAACTCGCCAGGATCGATCTCAATGCGCGCCACGTCGTCGTGATGGCGCACCCGCGCCTGTCGGAATCCCAGCGCCCGCAGCGCGCGCTCCGCACGCCCAACGCGCAGCAGCGCCTCGCGTGTGACCGGCGCGCCATAGGGAATACGTGAGGAGTAGCAGGCCTCGGCGGGCTTATCCCACACCGAAAGCCCGAGATATCGCGCCAGCGCTCGCACGTCGTCCTTGCCCAGGTCTGCCTCGTCCAGCGGCGCGCGCACACCACGCTCGCGCGCGGCCTTGCGTCCCGGACGCCAGTCACCACGGTCGTCGCGATTCATCCCATAGGCGATGGTCTGTAGCTCCAGCCGCCGCGCCACTGGCTCCAGATGATCGAATAGCTCGACCTTGCAGAAGTAGCAGCGATTCGCGTCGTTGGCAACGTAGCGCGGGTCGTCCAGCTCTCCCGTCTCCACACGTTCCAGCCGCGCGCCCATCTCCTCCGCCAGCTTCACCGCCGCCGCCGTCTCCTCCTCGTCGTACGCTGGCGACGAGGCCAGAACGCCAACTGCGCGCTCTCCCAGCGTCTCAGCGGCGACCTTGAGCAGCAGCGCGCTATCCACTCCGCCGGAATAGGCAACGAGGACTGACTCCATCTCGCGCAGAATCGCCTGGAGTCGCGCGTATTTCACAGCCAGCGCCTCGTCGAGCGCGTTTGCGCACGATGCGTCTGTGATTGCTGATATTGAGAAGCTATCTGGCATGGTGATGAGAAGTCCGCATCTTTCCTGAGAGGAATAGCGCGCATTGTATCGTGTAGAGCGCGCAGCCCGCAGTATACCACCGGCTCAGCCTCACGACGTGCTAAAATGCGCCGGGCCTAGACGACAACGAGGAGGGTAACGGCATGCGTGTAATCTTCATGGGAACGCCAGAATTCGCCGTACCCTCATTGCGCCTGCTGATCGAGCGCGCCGCGCCGGGCGACCTCGCGCAGGATATGATCGAGATCGTCGGCGTCGTCACCCGCGTGGATAAGCCATCCGGACGTGGTCGTCAGGTGGTTTCCTCGCCCGTCAAGCAACTCGCGCTGGAGGCTGGGCTGCCGGTCTTCCAGCCGGGGCCGCTGCGCCGCGCCGAATCACTTGAACTGCTCACCGCGCTCAGGCCCGATCTTATCGTCGTCGCCGCCTTCGGCCAGATCCTCCCACCAGACATCATTCACCTGCCCCCGCGCGGCTGCCTGAACGTCCATGCTTCGCTGCTGCCGCGCCACCGTGGAGCCTCGCCCATCGCAGCCGCCATCCTCGCAGGCGACACCGAGACCGGCGTGACCATCATGCGCATGGACGAGGGACTGGACACCGGCCCGATTCTCACCACGCGCGCGACACCTATCGGCCCAGACGAAACGACAGGTGAACTGACCGCGCGACTGGCCGAGATCGGCGCGGACCTGCTGGCCGCGACGCTGCCACGCTGGCTCGCCGGAGAGATCACGCCGACGCCACAGGACGACTCGCGCGCCACGCTGACCCGCCTCGTGCGCAAGGAAGACGGCCTGCTCGACTGGACCCAGCCCGCTGAATTGCTCGCCCGTCAGGTACGCGCATGCAACCCCTGGCCCGGCGCGTACACCTACTGGAATGGCCAGCAACTCAAGATTCTGCGCGCTTCAGTTGTTGACCCCGGTGCGGCGGGAGCTGGGAAGAAGCCAGGAGGCGCCTACCTCCTGCCGGAGATTGGGCTGATCGTGGCCTGTGGCGCGGGGGCGCTCGCGCTCACGGTGATACAATTACAGGGCAAACGCGCCATGCCCGCCGCCGACCTGCTGCGCGGCTATCCGGCGCTCGCCAGCGCCCACTTCACATCCGACCCACCGACTAGTAACGCCCCATTGAGATAGATCGCTCTCCATGACCACGCCCGATACCTCCACGCCATCAACTGAGCCAAACACCGACGCGCCCGACCGCCACGACCTGCTCGGCATGACCTTCGCCGAGCTGACCGATCTGCTGAGCGGCTGGGGCGAGCGGCCTTTCCGCGCGCGGCAGGTGGCGGACTGGATATATGGCAGTCTCGCGCCTGACTTCGACAGCATGACAAACCTGCCTGCGTGCCTGCGTAAGCGGCTGAGCGCCGAGGCAAGCATTGACGGCCCGCGTGTGCGCACAGAATTGCTCTCCAAAGACGGGCGCACGCGCAAACTGTTGCTAGAACTGCGCGACGGGCGGCTCATCGAGACCGTGCTGATGCTCTATCCCGCCACGAGCGAGTCTCGCGCCCGCGCGACGGTCTGCGTCTCCACCGAGGCTGGCTGCGCCTACGGCTGCACGTTCTGCGCGACGGGGCAGATGGGCTTCGACCGCCGCCTTACCGCTGGCGAGATCGTCGCGCAGGTCGTCCATTGCGCCCGTGACCTCCACGCCCGACCGTGGATCGCGCCCGATGGGCAGCGCGTCGAGCGCGTCACCAACCTCGTCTTCATGGGCATGGGCGAGCCGATGCACAACTACGAGAACACGCTCAAGGCCGTGCGCATCCTCAACATGGGGGAGGGGCTGAACCTCGGCGCGCGCCACATGACCATCTCCACCGTCGGCGTCGTCCCCGGCATCCTGCGGCTGGCCGAGGAGCCGGAGCAGGTCAACCTCGCCATCTCGCTGCACGCGCCCAACAACGCCATGCGCCTGCAAACCATGCCGATCACACGTAAGTATCCCATCGAGGTCGTGCTCGACGCCGTGCGAACCTACATTGCGCGCACGAACCGTCAGGTCACCTTCGAGTATGTCCTGCTCGCCGGAGTAAACGACCAGCCGGAGCATGCGCGCGAGCTGGCGGCGCTGCTTGCTCCGTTGCGCCAGCTCTGCCACGTCAACCTGATCCCCGTGAACCGCACCGCCGCCGCGTATCTCGTTCCTAGCGGCGAGGCTATCCGCGCCTTCCGCGACCTGCTGCGCGCGGGCGGTGTGAGCAACAGCGTCCGCGCCGAGCGTGGCGACGACATTGCCGCCGCCTGCGGCCAGCTCTCCACCCGCGAACAGCGCCGCGCGGCGACGCAGGTGGTCCCCTGATGCGCAGTTGGCCACAAGAGCAATCGCCGCCAGACCTGAAGACCTGGCGGCGATGTGTCAGCGGAGACGGAGAGATCACATAGGCAGTATCTCGCCGTCGTGCCACTCCGGATCGGCCACGAGCAAGGCGCGCAGCCGCCGGTAACGCGTGTCCTGCTCTGGATTGTTGGCGTTGGCGACGTACGCCGCCTTCGTCTCGAAGACGACCGCCATGTAATACTCATCCGCCGCGTTATCCAGTTGGTAGACGTAGTCCGCTACCACTCCTGGAATCGTGACGCCCCGCATCTCGCGGGCGAGCGCCGCGATCTCCGCCTGCGCGCCGGGTTTCGCCCGCAGCCGCGCTACCGTGCCGTACATATCTGTTTCCTTTCGCTTGCGCATCGAGGGTTGTCGTTGTCGAACGTCTCACTGCTGATCGCTACGAATGGGCTCGTCTCTTATCCGAGTTGCCCCAATGTCAGGATATTGCCCTCGCTGTCCTTGAACCACGCGCCGCGTTCCCCGCCGAAATCCGCGATCGAGTTGACCGTCTTGAGGCCGGGCAGATCGTACTCTTCAAACACGACGCCGCGCGCCTTCAGGTCCGCCACCACCCGCTCGATGTCGGCGACCACCCATCCGCCCTGTGTATGCTGGCCGCTGGCGGGTCCACCAGCCTGGTAGAGGAGGAAGCGCGTCTCCTCCGCGAAGTCATAGTAGAGCCCTTCTGGAGCCTCGCGTGGCTGATCAAGCCCAAGCTTCTCTGCGTACCAGCGGCGCGCTCGCGCGAGATCAGTCGCCGGGAGAATCGCATCAAATCGGCAGCGTTGTAGCATCGCCCTCTTCTCCTGTTCCTTATCTGCGCCGGTGAACCTGCGACACACCGCGCGCACTGTCGCTAGATGCCGCCAACCGAGGCCCTGATCTCGTAGAAGCTGTTGAAAGGGTCCTCGATTGGCACGCGGCGCACCGCGCCAAATCCCGCTTCGGCGCTCAGTTCGCGCACTTTCGGCTCGGGCAGCCCGAAGGTGCCGAGTCCCTCGCCATGCGCCGCCAGCGACTGCGTCATGCAGAAGAGAACGCTGACCCCATACAGCAAGGCTCCCACCGTTCCGATATTCTCCTCCAGGCGCTCGGAGCCGTTGATCTCCTGGCAGATGTAAATCCCGTCCTGCTTCAACGCCTGGCGAATAGCTGTCAGCAACTTAAGCGGATCAACCGTGTCGTGGACCACGTCGAAGGTTGTGATGAGGTCATACTGCTCCGGCAGTCCGGTCGAGGCGTCACGCTGCTCGAAGCGGACACGGTCGCTTACACCAGCGCGCTCGGCCTCGGCGCGGGCGCGAGCAATGGAGCGCGCGTTGATGTCGTAGCCGACGAAGCGGCTATTGGGAAACGCCTGCGCCAGCTTGATGATCGCCTGCCCGTAGCCACTGCCAACGTCAGCCAGCAGCGCGCCGCGCTCCAGTCGCGCCTGTACATCTGGCATCTGGGGCAGCCAGTTCTGGACGAGATTGTTGTCGGTCCAGGTCGCCGTGAGCCGCGACATGCCGTCCCAGGTGTCCACAGCGAACTCGTCGTTGGCGACTCCACCACCATTGCGGAACGCATCCTCAACCTTATCGAGCGTTGTCAGCAAGCCCATGAACTGCTGCGGTATGCCACCCAGGAACATCGGGCCACCTTCCTGGGCCAGCGCCAGCGCGTGCTCGGCCGGGAGAGTGAATCGGGCCGACGTGGGATCGTAGGTCAGGTATTCCGCGCTGGCAAGCGCAGCCAGCCACTCGCGCACGTAGCGCTCGTTCGTCCCTGTTCGTTCCGCTAGTTCCGCGCTCGTCGCCGGCCCTTTGCTGGCCAGGCTCTTGAAAAGCCCCAGCCGGTCGCCGACGCGCGCCAGCGCGGTGTTGGTCACACCCGCGAGGTCGCCGAGCACTTTGCCCGCGAATGCCTCTGCCGCTGCCTGATCAATCGTCTGCTGCGCCACCATCGTCGCTCCTCCTTCGTCTCCATCCGTCTTTGCTGTCCGCCCTGTGCGGATGCGAACAGGATAGGCGGGAAAAGAGCGGCGCGCCCCCGCGCCAGCACGGGGATTCGCATCGTATCAGTACGGGGGTTTCAGCGCTGACGCGCTTTCTGTACGGGGAGGCGCCAGCATGAAGAGCGGAAACGCCGTTTCTCAGGAGGCGGCGAGGCCGTGCTTCACCGCCCAGACCGCCACCTGGCTACGCGACGAGAGGCCAAGCTTGCCCAGGACGTTGCCGACGTGATACTCGACGGTGCGCTCGCTCACCACCAACTCGGCGGCGATCTCGCGATTCGACTTGCCGCGCGCGATCTCCGCCGCCACCTCACGCTCACGCGCGGTCAGGCCACTAAAGGCCTGCCTGGCCCGCTGGCGTGGCGTCGCGGCGCGCAGGGAAGGCAGAAGCGCGCGCGCCTCACGCACAAAAGTCTTGCGCAAAGAATCGTCTGGCACACCATCAGCAAGCGTCGCGACGATCGTATCGGCGGCGGCAATCTCGGCGCGCGCTTCCTCGTGGCGCCGCTGCTTCCGGTAGACCTGCGCCAGCGCGCAGTGAATGCGCCAGAGGATGGGCCGCAATCCCAACGCCTCCACCGCCGTGAGCGCCTCGCGCAGCGTCGCCTCAGCGTCTTCCAGTCGCCCTTGGGCTGCCTCGGCCTCGCCGCGGAGTTTCCAAAGCCACGGGATGGCGTCAGACCCCTCTGGCTGGGTCGCGCGCAACTGCTCCAGGAGCCGGAGCGCAAGCGCCGGGTCGCCCTGCGCCAGGGCTAGCTCCGCGCGAGCCGACCAGCCCGCGCGCTGGCTCAACCAGCGCGGTTGACCACTCAGATCGAGCTCCGTGGCCAGGGCAGCATCCGCCAGGCCCAGTTCGCCCTGTCGAATATAGGTCATGGCAAGCATAGCGCTCGCGATTTGCGTCCAGTTTGACGAGTGAAGGTCTCGCGCGAGGTCAAGCGCAAACTCCAGGCGCCGCCGGGCCTCTGGAAACTCCAGCAGATCGAGATACAGCCGCCCCAAGATCGTATGGCTGCCGATGATCCATTGCCGGTGCTCGATCTCCTCGGCGGTCGCCAGCGCATGCCGTACAAGGTCCAGCGCGTGAGCATAGTCTCCCCGCGCCCCGAAGCTCATCGCAAGCTCGAACTGCGCAAAGGCTTCACCTGCGCGCCAGCCACTCTCCTGGGCGCTGCGAATCGCCTCTTCTCCCCGGTCGATAATGTGGTCAACGCCAAGCGGCGCCAAGCGCACGCATCCATCGGTCGCCAGATAGGCGTCGCGCAGGACGCACTGCATAGCCAGCGGAGTCACCATCCCTGCTCGGTCGTTGAGCGCGCGAAACGCGTCGGCGGCCTCCTGAAAATAGGCGACGCCCCTGCGCGCATCGCCCGCCATACTCGTCGCCATCCCCAGGAGGTCGAGGGTCTCCGCGAGGCCGCGGCGGTCATCGAGTCGCCGGAAGAGGGCAAGCGCCTCCAGATGATAGCGCTCGCCCCCTTGTGGCGCCTCGGCGTTGACGCGCCAGTTGCCGACGCGGTTCAAGCTATGCGCCAGCGCCGCCGGGTCGTCTAACTTGCGCGCGAGAGCCAGCGCCTGGCTGAAGAACTGGCCTGACTGCTCATAATCGCGCGAGGACCACAGCAGGCCAAGCGCGAGGAGCGCCTCCCATTCGGCGCGCTGGTTGTCGTTCTCTGTTGCCAGGCGCAGGGCAGAGGTGAGATCGTCACGCGCACGCTCAAAATCGCCGATGGTCTCATACGCCTGACCGCGCAGACGCCAGAGGTCCGAATCCGGCGTGATACCGATACGCTCCGCCGCCTCCAGCGCGCGCGTCAACTGCTCGACGGCGGCACGTGGCGCATCTAGTAGCAGCGCCTGCTCTCCCGCGCGGCGCCCGTAGGTGAGCGCTTGCTCCCATTGTTGCGCCTCAAAAAAGTGGTAGGCAAGCTCAGGCAGGCGCTGGTCGACAGCTTGAGGCGCGAGTCGCTCGATCGTCTCGCCAATCGCCCGGTGCAACGCGACACGCTCACGCGCCAGCAAACCAGCGTAGATCGCCTCGCGCGTCAGCGCGTGCCGGAACGCGAAGCGTTCGCTGGACTCTTCGGCGATGAGTTGCGCCGCAACGAGCTCCTTGAGCGCCGCGATCAGTCCCGTTTCTGGCAGATCGGCCAGCGCCAGAAGCAAGGCAAAATCGAATCGCCGGCCTATCACAGCGGCAAGGGTAAGGACTCGCCGCGCGGTCTCGCTCACGCGCGCGACGCCTCGCCGCACAGCGTCATAGATGGTTCGTGGGATGCGGATCTCGGCGAGTGGACGGCGGTCCCAGGCGCCATCGTGATAGAAGATCTCTCCGGTTGCGATTAAGGCCTTGACCGCTTCCTCGATAAAGAACGGATTTCCCTCGGTGAGCGTGTAGACCGCCTCGAGGAAATCGGTGCGCACGGGGCGATCCAGCGCGAACAGCGCGCTCAGCATCCCGGCCACATCATCATGACTCAGGGGAGTCAGCGCGATCTCCTCACCGAGACGCGCCCGCTCGAGTTGGGCGAGCCAGGGCAACAAGAACGCTTCTTCCTCGTCATTGCGATAGGTGAGCGCAAGCAGGATGGGATGGCTGGCGCACTGACGGGCCAGCGTGAAGAGTAGCTCCAGACTTACGTCGTCGCTCCAGTGAATATCTTCGACAATCACGAGCAACGGCTGCTCCTCCGCCTGCTGGATGAATAACCGCGTCAACGCGGCGAAGCGCCTGCGTTTTTCCTGTTCTGGGTCGAGGGTAACCTGCGTTTCCGCGTCGGGAAGAATTGGCAGGAGGTCAGGCACCAGTGGAGTCAATTCTTGCCGAAAGGTGGTCAGTCTGTCTGGACGTCCTGCAAAATGCGCGCGCAGGAGATCGAGAAATGGCGCATAGGGGCAGAGGCGATCCTGAGGGAAGCAATGGCCATCAAGAACAGCCCACCCCTGGGCCTGCGCAATCTCGACCAGCTCGCGCACGAGACGGGTCTTGCCAATGCCCGCCTCACCAGTGATCAACGCGAGCTGACCGCTCCCACCGCGCGTAGCTTCCATAAGGCGCAGGAGAGTGGCTAGTGGCTGCGCCCGGCCAACAAAGGTGGGAGAGAGCGACGCCTGACCCAACATAGTCGCCACCCAGCGTACGTTCCGCCCCTAAAACGACAAGCGCAGATGCGCCCATTATACGCCAGCGTTCCGGAGAGGGTGTGACTCGCCAGAAGGGTTTGAACCAAATCGCTTTCCGCGCGCACTTATACTGCGAATGCGCCAGTAGCGCGGAGGGGAAGGGGTGGTAGATGCGCGCCTGTAGCGAGCATGCGCGGAACGGACAGGACGCTCATAATGGCTGACGCGACCAACGCCGAGGAACTGCTCGCGCAGATAGCGTCAGGCGACGAGGAGGCGCTATGCCAGCTCTACGACGCCTTCCGACCACGACTGCGCAACTACCTCTGGCGCCAGCTTCACGGCGACGCCAACGCCGTCGAAGAGGCGCTGCAAGACGTCTTCGTGGCGGTCTGGCGAACGGCGGCGAGCTATCGCGGTGAAGCGCGTGTGGCCACCTGGCTCTTCCAGATCGCGCGCTACCGTGCGCTTCGGCTTCGCCATAACCGGCATGACGCTGATCTCGACATCTCACTGCATTCCCTTGATGAGGCTGAGGGACTCGCCGCCGTGCAGGGAAGGGTCCTGGGCGATTCACACGAGGATCGTGTGCTGGACCGGCTGGCGCTGACACAGGCGCTGGACATGCTCTCACCCAAGCATCGTGAGGCGCTCTATCTCGTCTCGCGGCAGGGGTTCTCGCTGGAGGAGACGGCGGCCATCCTCGACGTGCCGGTGGGCACGATCAAGAGCCGGATGAGCTACGCGCGAAAGGCGCTGCTCGCCGCGCTCACTGGCGCGCCCAAAGAAGGAGGAGTAGCGTGACGCCTCTGACCTGCGCCGAGTGTCGCGAACGGCTGCCGGAATATGGCGCCGGCTCCCTGGCGGATCACCAGAGCATCAAGCGCCACCTGGGCGACTGCGCGGAGTGCCGGCGTGAGGCCGCGTTGTGGCGTGAAGTGAGTTCCGCCTTTGCCGCCGAAGACACCTCCATCCCACCGGATACCTCCGCCGCCGCAACCTGGACTACCGTACGCGCGCGTGTACATGCGCCTGGGCAAGTGCGAGCAGAGAGTGGGAGGATGACTCTGACGCGCTCAAGCAAATTGGATCACATTGGCGCCCCTGTCGCTGGCGACACAAGTCCTGTGCGAGGGGAGGAACGCCCAGCGCCACGCTGGCGTTCCTATGCGGCGGTGGCCGCCGTGCTGCTGATCGCGCTCCTCAGTGCGGCGATTTTTGGCGTCATGAACGGACATGGGCGCGCCACGATGGTCACGGCTCCAAAAACCTGCGCGCCAAGTCAGATGAAGGCGACGCTGCCTGCGTACGCTTCAGTCGCGAGCATCTCCATGGTCTCCGCAACTGATGGCTGGGCAGTCGGCGAGGTCTACGACCATCAGCAAGATGCTATCCCGCCGCAGACACTCCTCCTGCGCTTTCAGAACTGCGCCTGGACGCCAACCGGCGACACGATTCCAACCGCGCAACTCTACAAGGTCGCCATGGTCTCTGCTACCGAAGGTTGGGCGGTCGGCGCCACCACCAAACGACAAGCCATATCGGAGGATCTGAATGGGCATTTCATTTATGATTGGGAGGCGGACCAGCCCTTCCTGCTCCATTATAGCGGCGGACAGTGGCGACGCGTCGAACTTCCCGGCGTCCAGCGCGTGATCGGCGTGCTAGCTTTGCGCATGGTCTCAGCTGATGAGGGTTGGCTGTTACTCGACCATGGTGGCGTCCACACCGATCCGTACACCAAAGCCTACAGTTACACGCTTCTGCACTACCAGCATGGAGCCTGGACTCCTGTGCCGCTGAGCTTTAAGGAACCGACGACCATCCTGTGGGACCTCGTAGCGACCGCTCCGAACGACTGCTGGATTGTAGGTTACGGCACAGCGTTGAGCGACGGTGGCGGATTGATCGCCCACTACTCCGGTGGAGACTGGCAGGAGTGGAACGGGACAATCGGCGGTGTGCGAACCTATACCTACTACACCGTCGCCATGACCTCTACACACGATGTGTGGGCGGTGGGCAATCCAATGCTCCACTTCGACGGAAAGACCTGGACATCCGCTGGCGCGCCCGCGCTCTCTCAGCCCGGTGGAAGTGACCTAATGAGCGCGACGATGATCTCACCGACCGAAGGCTGGGCGTTCTTCTCCCCTGGCCCCTTGCCGAATCGCAGCAATGAGCTGCCAGTCCTCCATTTTACCGACGGCGAGTGGCAGGAGCAGCGCATCACCGTTGTCTCGCCAGTACACATCGAATCTCTCTCCAACCTCAGCATGGCGTCGCCAACGCAGGGCTGGGCGATTGGCGCGATTTCCATACCGACGAGTTATGGAGCTGCCGTGCGCGGTGTGCTGGTCTACTACGACAACGGAGCATGGGCCGTGCCGCCTGGGCAAGCGGGCTGACACCATACGCTCATCATGGCGCGCATGACGTCTGGGCAAATGGCCTTCACTCTTCGGCGGAGCGACGGCGCCCCTGCAAATCCTGCAGAACGTCGCCCAGATGAATGGTCCCCTGTGCGACGCCGGCGACAACCCAACCGACGATTCCCAGCACAACGCAGAGCAGTACAGCGCCAAAACCCAGCGTGATCCAGATCACCCCCAGCGCGATCCCGATAAAGATCCCGACCACCTGCGCTGACATCGCTCACCCTCTTTCCTTCTTCGCGAATCCAGTTGCGCCAGGAGGCGGCTAGCGTACACGGCGCGTGGTGTCCAGCGCCTCAACCTGCGTGTGGACTTGTACCTCGGCCACGGGCAAGCCGAGGTGTCGCTGCACAGCCTCTTTGATGTTCACCTGCAACTGCTCGCCGACCGCCGGCGCCACCGTATCGGGCGCGAGCGAGGCGTGCGTGATGATATGGATGCCATCCGCGCCATTGCGTACCTCTGAGCGCACTTCTCGCACCCCCGCGATCTGCGCAGCCTCATACTGCGCCACCTGCCGCACGCTCTTGCGCGCCACCGTCACCGTTCCCAGACCATCCTTGCGCACCACATAGGTCGGAGCCTCGCGCGGCGGAGGAAGCAGCTCCACGACAATTAACGCGAGACCGGCGAGCGCCAGCAGAATCGACCCAACTACCGCTGTGGTGGCCGCGCCTCCAGAGAGATTTGCGATCCTCTGCCAGAAACCCTGAAAGAAGCCGGCAGGACTCACATCCGCCGGGTGGATCACCTGCGTCACGAGGAGCAGCGCGATGACGCCCCCGATCAGCGCGAGCGCTCCCAACACCAGGAGCAGGATGCGATTGAATGCGTTAATGGGATTCGCTCTCGCCATCTCATCCCTCCCACCTGCTCCCACATTGTCATGGCGCTATTCGGCCCAGACGACGCCTCGCCATCCGCAAGCCACGGTCAGTTTGCGCCGTCCAATCACTACGCTCCAGACGAGGCGCCTGCGTCTGTATCGCGCAGATCGTCAATGATGATGTCGATATCCCATTGTTCATTGGGCCGCAACTGCCGCAACGATGCGGCAAGCGCGCGCCGTGTCTCGCCTGCGATTCGCAGTAGCACAGGCTCTCCAGGCGCATTCGATGCGCCGAGCGCGTGATCTGGCGACAGACGCCGCTTGTTCTTCTGCGCCGCAGAAATCATGGCGCTCGTTATCGCCGCCGTGGCGACGACAAGATACGCCTCGACGACGGGCGCAGCCGCCACGCGGCCCTCCGATCGCGCGGTCCGGCGCAACACAATACCTCGAATGCGCTGCCCTGGACCATAGGTGGCGGCGACGCCATAGCGACCCGCGCCTAGATCCACTACATGCTCGACGGCCCGCGCCGCCTGCGCCAACGCCAGAGCGAGCGCCACGTCATCGGCGCCGTCACGCGAGACGGCTTCCGGCTCATCCGGCGCGTCGGCGTCCTGCGCTTGTTGGGAAGACACTGCGCCGTGCATCGCGCGCCACCTTTCCCCTTGCTCCATCAACACGCCGCGGGCCAGCGCTTTCCCCTATGGAATCTGGCTTGTCAAGAGCGCGTCTTGATCGGAGACCCTGCCCGGAGCGTTTGCGCCGCTATTGGACCTGCGTCTTTGCTTGATTCGGCGCGCTGGGGAAGTAGAGGTCAGTCACATCAATGTTGACCTCTTTGACGATCAGCCCCGTCATGGCTTGGATGCGCCCGATGATATTGCTCCGCACGGCGTCGGCGACCTGCGGAATGTTCTCACCATAGTCCACGCTCATGCCGAGATCCACGGCGGCCTCGATCTCGCCAACCACTACGTTGACCACCTGTGAGGGCTGTCCTGAGCCGCCACCTGTCACGCGCGAGGCCAAACTCGAAGCCATTCCTGAGAGCATCTTGGCTGTAGATAATGGGGTAAGATCATGGACTCCAGGGATCTCGCGCGCCGCCAGGTCGGCGATCTTCGCGACTACGACATCCTCGATCTTGGTCTTTCCGTGCGCGGTAGTGATTTCAGTGGCGTCCCCCGAGGGAGCGCTGGAACCTTTCGGCGCCTGGTCGGAAGACAGGTCTGTGCTACGCTCGGTCTGTGTTTCTGACATGATCCCGCTACCTCCTTCGTCGAGTTCTGACTTACCTGGAGGTTACTGGCGCTGCGCGCTTGGCACGCCAACTGTATCAGACAACAATTACGCTTGACGCGCAAGGCGGGAGCGCATGCGCGTCAAAGGAGTCTAGCGACGCTTTGGGGCGCACTGCTACTGGCTGACCGTCACGTTGCCGCAGGTGATGGGCGCGGCGTCGAGGAAACTATTCAGGTTCGTCCCACGCGTGACGATGACATACCAGGCGGTGCTTGGCGCCGAAGACACATTGCTGATCACCGTCGTGCTCGACGCGTTGCCCGAGTTGTCGCCGTTGAGTTGGCTCAGCCCGAAGACCTTCTGAGTGGACTGATTCTGGCACGTCCCCTGGCTCACGAACGCCGCGTGTGTCGACCCTGGCTCCAGGCCGGTCACGGTCAACTTCACGGTGACCTGGTTATTGGCGAGGGTGAACGTGGCGTTTCCGCTCGCGTTCATGCTCGGCCCGACGCCCTGCGTGAACTGCACATTGCTCGACTGTGGCTGGCCAGCGCCGCCCTGAACCGACGTGACGTTGGCGCAGACCAGATTGAGCGTGTCGTACACGCTGGATCCGATGCCGTTGGTCACCTCGATATACCAGCCGCTGCTCGGTTGCGTCGGCGGCTGGACCATCTGTGTCGACGACGTGTTGACGTTTCCGGCGGCGTCGGCGGTCACGTTCGGCAGCGTCACGATCACGGGGCCGGTGCTGACGCAGTTACCTGTGCGAATGTTCATCGCATGAGGGCTATTGGGCGCGAGCGTGTTGAGTGTGGTCTGAATAGTCAAATTCTGCGTATTGGGGTCATACGTCAGATGGGCCTGCCCCGTAGGCGCCTTCGCCAGCGTCGCCGAGCCTTTCGGACCGGTAGCGGGCGTTGGCGTCGGGCCAGACGGCGTCGGCGACGGAGTCCCTGGTCCTGTGGTGGGTATCACCGTCGGCGTCCCTGGTCCTGTGGTTGGCGCCAGCGTCGGCGTCCGTGTCGGAACGGTCGGCCCCCCGATGATGATGGCGGTGCAGCCGCTGACGCCGAGGGCGATCGCGCAGGCTAACGCGACAAGAGCGAGAAATCGTCGTCCCATGGTATCCCCTCCCAGAGCTTTTCGTCGCCAGGCGCTACAGCCTTGACCCATCATTGACTCGTCGTTGACTCGTCACACGCGCCAGAAGCGCTCGCTAAGTGGCTATTTTTCGGCGCGCGTGGCTTCCAATTAGCATACACCATCTCAGCAATGGATGATCTATCCAGATCCGCACAACGCGCCATGGCGACAGTGAGACGCATCCTCGGCGAGTAAGCCAATCGAGGCTCGTCTGCCCGGCGCAGCGCGCCAGCAATTCCTCAACACGCTTCGCAAGGAACACGCCGAGTCGCTTCCGATCCCCAATGCCGCGGGAATTCGATCGAGACGCGCGTCGCCATGCATGGCGAGGAGCGACGCCGATGAGAGACGCGCGCTCCTCAGCTTGGCGGAGGCGACTGACCATTGAGCGTCTTGACGGCGGCGCTCAGCCGGTGGCGCTCAACTGCCGAGGAAGTACTCCTCGTTACTCACCAGCCCATAGATGATGAGCAAGCAGATGCCGATGATGACCACCGAGGCCCAGGGCACATACCAGAGGTAGAAGAACCAGCGGATCGCGGCGAAGACCGCCACAATCAAGGCGACCAGCCGCCCGACTGCCTGCCCCTGCAGCAGCGCATAGCCGGAGTAGAGCAGCACCAGGCCATAGAGCACATCGAGAGCGCCCCAGAAGAAGCTGTAGTTGGCCTCGGCCACGGGCGGCAGCGTGCCGAAGGCGTATTTGAAGAACTCGGTGATGGCGAGCACCAGCTCGAAGCCGCCGAGCAGGAACAGCAGGATCGCCGCGAAGGTCACTAACGCCGGGCGGCGGCCCGCCGGACGCGCAGGACTGGTCTGGCTCACAAAGCGCCTCTTTTCGTGCCGTCCATCACTGGACAAACTCCGGCGGCGACGCTCTACGCAGAGTTATGGCGCATCGTTCGCATCACCAGCCGATAGGCGGCCCATCCCGCGCCATTGCACAGGACGCTTGTATTC
>DATAOM010000028.1:0-16874 GCA_036265775.1 Ktedonobacterales bacterium
CAACCCGACTCGCGCAGGTCACTTAGTTGCGGACGTTTGTCGGTGCGGCTCTCGACGGCGCGGGAGAGCTGCGAGAGCGCCAGCACGGGGATGTCCAACTCGCGCGCCAGACCTTTCAACCCACGGCTGATCTCTGAGATCTCCTGCACGCGGTTCTCGTGTCCCGCGCGCCCACCGCCGCTGCCCTGCATGAGTTGCAGGTAGTCCACGATGAGCAGGTCGAAGCCGCGCTCCATCATCAGCCGGCGCGCTTTGCTGCGCATCTCCACCAGCGAGATGCCCGGCGTGTCGTCGAGATAAATCTTCGCCTCCGAGAGGCGTCCCACCGACTCGCTGATGCGATCCCACTCGTCGTCCTGGAGCCGTCCCGTGCGCAGACGCTGCTGATCCACTCCAGCGTCCATCGAGAGCAGACGAGCGACCAACTGCTCCTTGCTCATCTCCAGGCTGAAAACGCCGATGGTGTGCCCGAAGCGCAGCGCCGCATTGTGCGCCAGCGAAAGTGAGAGGCCGGTGTTGTGAACGAAGATATCCTGTGCCACGAAGTTCTCACCGTCAGGCACAGTCAAGTCATAGACCTGCTGCTCGCCGAGCGACTCGATGGAACTAATGGGATCCCAATAGATGTCGGGACTTGCCAGCTTGTGAAGCTGAGCGTCATCAAGCGCCTCCGCGTAGCGCGCAAGTCGATGACGTGGCAGGCCGCGACGCATGTGTGGATTGTAACCAGCGAACCTGCCGGCCTTCTCTGTCTCGCCACTGCGTCGCGCAAGCTCGACCATCGAAAGATTTTGCACTTGCGCAGCGCTACGCACGAGCGCCCACGTCTCTTGCGGTAGATGTCCAATGTTGCTGACGCGCTTCGGCAGAGCACGCTCTAGGCCGACGAATCGCGCCGCTTTCTCGCCAATCCAGCCAATCTCTTCCTGATAGCGGCGAATCGCGTCTGGAGCCATCATCCGGACACGCCAAGCTCTTTCGGACTTGCGATAGTACTTCGTGACAATGCCGAATCGAAGCAGCGCATGCTGCACATCGGCGGCAAGCTGGCGTGAGGAGACGGTGAACTCAATGCGTGGATAACCTGCGTCTCCGGCAGCATAGATCGAGCCATCGCAGCTCATCAGCACTCTGATGAACTCCGCAAGATACCGTTTGCTCCATGTCCACACACGTGCGGGAAAGAACTTGTTCCGCGCTAGCTTGCCCCATAACCCTAAATCGTCAAGCCATTGCGTGAGAGGGTTGCGCGGCGTCTTCACGCCAGGAACTCGTGGTTGCGCGACCACATAAGAGATTCTTTCTTGCCTGATCGAGCACGCTGGAAAGTAGCGGGCGATGATGGACTTGAAATCCTCGATGATGACTGGGTCAGTATTGGTAAACCCAGGACTCCTATGGGTCAATCCCCCCTCAGCGATGAAATAAGCAAGCAGGCGCACTAACTCCAACGGCCAGCTTTCATCACAGCCAAAGACAGGGACAACGTTAGGCACGGCAATGGTGTCACCAACCTTCAAGTCGTGAAGAGGAGTCCACCCTTGCACTGTCAGAAATGGGTGATGTCCTGTTACCTCTACTTCTCGGCCGCTATGGGTGCGCACACAAAAGGTCGGCTGAATCCCGCTGTCTATCCAATCAGAGATGACCGTCCTCTGAATCTGCCCATCCCTAGATAGGTTGAGCGCCTGCGGTAGGCGCTGGTGGACGTACTCCTCAATAGTCATTCGCGCGCCAGTCTGTGGATTGTCAATCAGTGTTCCAGCCGTTAAACACTTGCCCACCGCCGGTCTCGCAGCCAGGATGATGAGATCGGACTTCTGCAGGCCGCCGGTCAGCTTATCCAGGTCGCTAAAGCCTGTCGCCACGCCGACGATATCGCCGCGCCGCTCGTGCAACTGATCGAGCTTGTCCATGTACTCGCGCAGCGTGTCGCGGATCGGCTCCAGGTCGGCGCGCATCGAACGCTGGCTGACGTTGAAGATCAACTTCTCCGCCTGGTCCAGCGCGACCGTCGCCTCTGGCTCGTTGTAGGCCACCGCCGCAATCTGCCCCGCCGCGTGGATCAACCGGCGCAGGATCGCCGTGCGCTCGACGATGCGCGCGTAGTACTCGACGTTGGCGCTGGTCGGCACCTGGTTGGCGAGCGAGCTGACGTAGCTCAGGCCGCCGATATCTTCGAGCTTGCCGCGCCGCGCCAGCTCATCGGTCAGCGTGATCAGATCGGCGGGGGCGCGATTCTCATAGAGGTCGATCATCGCCTGGTAGATCGCGCGATGCGCCTCGCGGTAGAAGTCGTCGGGCTTGAGGAAATCAGCGACCTGCACAGTTGCGTCGGGATCAATCAGCAGGCTCCCCAGGACGCCCGCCTCCGCCTCCACGTTCTGTGGCAGCAGCTTCTCTGGGGCGATAGCCATAGACCAACCTCCACGCGCGATAGATCAAGGGGAGACGGCAAACAGGAGACGACAGATCAGCGCGGGGGAGAGCCGGGGCGCAGATAGAACAGGTATTCTATCTGGCTGCATTATAGCATCGCGTCGCACGCGCCGGGCAAGTCATTCACGCCGTGTCTGTGACATGTGTCTGTTACAGACGATCTGGTAGAGGGTAGAGTACCCAACCGGCGAGCCGATGACAAACGGCTGGTTATCCACAGATAGTGGATATGTGGACAGATGGGCGAGTGGTGAGCGCGTTATCGTCAAGCCAGCACGCCTATAGATGGGCTAACGTGGCCACCGGACGCCATTATCCCCGCTTCTCCACCGCTATCCACGAGTTTTTCGCACTTATCCACGACTTTATGCACGAGGTTATACACAGGAGAAATGGGCCTCACCATCTGTTCTCATGTCTTCTGCCCCGCTCCCATCCGCCTTGCTGCTGACCAGCCACGATTCTACTGCTATACTGAAGAATCAGCGACCGCATATCAAGGAAAACGCCCATGCCACGCAACGCGCGCAACAGCGCGCATCCCACCACCATCATACGGCTGGAGGTTGAGCCGCTCGATATTCCACTGCGCGAGCCGTTCGTCATCGCCACCGGCCAAGTCGAATCGGCGCGCAACGCGCTCGTGCGAATTACGCTCGCGGATGGGACCGTCGGACGGGGCGAGGCCGCGCCGTTCCCGCCGAGCGGTGGCGAGACCCAGGAGACCGCGCTCGCCGCCATACGCGGGATGACGCCGCTGGTCGAGGGGCAGGATGCCGCTGGATGGCGTCCGCTCGCCGCGCGGCTCACCGCCAGCTTCGAGCATCAGGCCACGGCGCGCGCGGGCGTCGAGGCGGCGATTCTTGATGCGCTCACTCGGAGTTGGGGCGTCCCGCTCTACCAGTTCTTTGGTGGGAGTCAGACGAGCGTGACCTCGGACCTTTCAATCCCTATCGTCGCGCCAGACGAGGTGGCGCGGCTCGCCCAGCGGCATGTCGCCAGCGGCGCGCGCACGCTCAAGCTCAAGGTGGGAACGACCGTCGCTGAAGACCTCGACCGCGTACTGGCGCTGGTGGATGGCGCGCCCGACGCAGCGATCATCCTCGACGGCAATCAAGGCTATACTCCGATCACTGCGCTGGAGCTGCTGTCCGCGCTTGAGAGGGAGAACGTGCGCCCGATCCTCTTCGAGCAGCCAACGCACCGGCACGATCTCGCAGGGCTGCGCTTCGTCACCGAGCGCGCCGGGATTCCCGTCGCCGCCGACGAGGCGGTTCATACGGCGGCGGACGCGCTGCGGGTGGCGCGCATGGGCGCGGCGAACGTCGTCAACATCAAACTGATGAAGTCAGGGATCGTCGAGGCGCTGGACATTGCGGCGGTCTGCCGCGCCGCACATATTGAACTGATGATCGGCGCGATGATCGAGTCGCGGCTGGGCAGCGCGGTCTCGGCGCATCTGGCCGCCGGACTGGGCGGCTTCACTTACATTGATCTCGACATCCCCCTGCTGCTGGCCGAGGACCCCTTTACCGGCGGCTATACGCAGGACGGCATGGAGTACCGACTCGATCCCGCCGCGCCTGGCCACGATGTGAGTGTCAGGGCGTTACAGCCGTAAGAGGTCTTTATTCCAAACTCCCATTGGCGTTCTGATCTTGTGACAAGCGGGATATGATAGGAGGCGTCCATAGGGCAGTTATTCTTCTGAGAAATAACAGGAAAGGAGATCTTATGGCGACACGGCGGGATGCGAATCCTCAGGCAGCCGCGAACTCAGGAGCCAATGCAATTACCTTTGATCGTTTCTCTGGGGTCTGCGCCATCATCACCGGACTAAGCAGCGTCCTCTATGCGGTCTTTTTCCTCCTAGTGAAAGGTTCTCTCAACACCTACCTGCCCTCTGTCTTCCTCGCGCTAGGTGGCTTCCTCGCCCTTCCTCCGCTCATCGCGGTCTACCAGCGAGTGCGGCGTGCGGAGGAAGGATTCGCACTCTGGGCGATGCTGCTGGCGGCGGTGGGGTATCTCGGCACGGCGGCGCACGCTATCTTTAGCCTCGCCGCAGTCATGCCAAAAAGTATTGATATCGGCTCGGCGAAGGATCTCAATCCGGCGGACCCACGCGGCTTTCTCGCCTTCCTCGTGACGGGCGCCGCCGTACTGGTCTTCGCCTGGCTGATCCAGCGCAGCGGCGCGTTCCCCATCGGCCTGGCCTACGTGGGCTATGTGCTGGGCGCCTCGGTCATCCTGCTCTTTCTGGGCAACCTGGTGACGGGGACAAACACTAGCAGCCTGCTGATCTTGATTCCCGGCGCGGTGGCGAGCCTGCTGGCGACGCCTGCATGGAATCTCTGGCTGGGGCTGCGCCTGCTACAATAATCTGCGACTTCTCCCATACGCCAGGGGATATACTATGCAGGCGGGTGTGATCTCTCCAGCTCTGGCTGGTCAAGCGCCATAGCGATAGTCACTTACTGTGCGGAGACGAGAAGAAGATGGCGCATGAGACCCAGAACGGGCTGGTCGCGGCGAATCAGTTGGATGAAGACCAGCGGCGCGAGACGCTGGCGCTGGCGGAGACGTGCAACCAATTGGAAGGGCTGACACTCAAGCTCAACGTCAGCCGCGACGCCGAGGGGATGCCCGCCAATAAGTGGCTCTACTATGATCAGGGCGCGCTCGTTGGCTACGCCGCGCTGGATGGCGGCCCGCCCGAAGCCGAACTCTGCGGAATGGTTGCGCCATCGCATCGCCGCAAGGGCATTGGCCGCGCGTTGCTCGACGCTGTCACCGACGCCTGCCGCCACGCGACCGTCTACCGCCTGCTGCTCATCTGCGAAGACGCCTCAACCTCTGGCCGAGAATTTGTCCAAGCCATTGACGCCGCCCATAGCTTCTCCGAGTTGCATATGGAGATGGACGCGCCGCCAGCCGCCGAGCAGTCGCAAAGCGATGTGCTCGTGCGCGAGGCCACATCACAGGACTACGACGCGCTCGCCGATGTCCTCGTCTCGGCCTTCGGCGGCTCGTACGACCACACCCGCGCGCGCATTGAGGCGGAGGCAGGTGAGGGCGACGGGCGCTATCTGGTCGGCGAAGTGGATGGGCAGCTCGTCGGCGGGCTAAAGCTCTATGAGCATGATGGGCGCGCGGGTATCTACGCGTTCGGCGTGAGCCAGGAGGAGCGCGGCAAGGGCTACGGTCGCGCGATCCTCCAGCAGACGATTGAGATTGCACGCGCCGATGGCTTCCCACGCATCTATCTCGAAGTGGACGACGACAACACCGTCGCGCGGCGGCTCTACGAGTCCAGCGGCTTCCAGACGACGACCACCTACGGCTACTACGTCGTGCCATTGTGAGAGCGTAGAACAAGGAATACGCCGCAGATGTTCGAGGGGCTGAATGCGATTCCCTGGGCCGAATTGACGCACGCCTACGGCTCAGCAGAGGAAGTCCCGATGTGGCTGCGTCAACTCCGCTCGCCGGACGCCGAAATCCGCCGACATGCGCGCAATCATCTATGGGGATCCATTTGTCATCAGAATTGGATCACGCCTGCGACCGCTTACGCTGTGCCGTACCTCATCGAACTGCTAGCAGACCCAGAGACACAGGACAAGAACGAGATTCTTGATCTTGTGGCCGACATTGCTACCTGCGCGCCACTCTACGAGCCACAGTGGCGCGAAAATGAAGATGTGCCGACGTGGAATGTGCCAGAGCATATTCTCTTCAAGGATGCGCATCTGGAAGCCGAAAGAGGTATTAGCGTCTATCTTGGGCTGCTGGAACCAGACGATACGAAGACACGGATGTCGGCGGTGAATGTGCTCACAGCTTTTCCGGCGCTTCACAATGAAATTTATCCCGCCTTGCTGACATACTTTCACCATACTGTCGAGCCATCTGAGCGCGCCAACGCGATTCTGGCGCTCGGCAAACTGACATCCGATCAGATCGATGGCGTCGCCTTGTTTCAGGAGTTGTTTCAAACAGAAGAGAACGAATTGACGCGCTTCGCCGCCGCTATGGCACTGATACGGATCGCCAACGAGGAAACGCCACAAACGGCGGCGGATTTCCTCGCCGAGATCATGCGGGGAGACGAGAACACCCTGAAGGGATATCAAGATCTGCCGTGTGGAGGAGGATGGGCGAGTGGCGCGGCAAGACGCGTCTTATATCGCCTCAAACCGGGGCGCATGCGTTTCCTCTTGCCATATGTACGCCGGATGGTCGCTGATACGCGGCGCGAGCTATTTTGGAACGACGCGCTAGAGATGCTCCTATATATCGTCTTTGATGGCCAGGGCAACCCACGGCGAATCTATGAGAAGCCCGCGAGACCAGTTCGCCCTGCAGAGACTCTGACCCCGGAGCAACGAGAGATTCTAATTTCGCTGTGTTCGCCGCAATTCGACTGGCTGAATACAAATGCCAACGCAAAGGTAGAATTGGCAACTTATGATCTGCCACGCAGCCAAAGAGACCTAGCGGACTATCTTGGCATCCCCTTGCCAGAGTCTCCTCCGCGCGATCAGGCACCGTCCCAACAGCCTCGACCGCGAACACACGACACATGGAGCTTTGCAGAAAAGGCCAGAAAGGCTTTTCCTGAGTTGAAGCTCTCCTCGTGGGGTACCAGCAGCAAATATGCGGGGCAGAACAACGCCATCTATACAGCGCAAAGCCGCCCAGCGCCGAATTACAAGGTAGCAAGTGAGTATATCTTCCGCTTTCCTCAGAATCAGCGCGCCATCGCCGCCATCGAGAGTGAAGTGGCGCTGCTGCGGGCGTTACAAGAGAAGTTGCCAATCGCCGTTCCAAATCCGCTCTACACCTTGTTCGAGCCACGCGAGGTCGGACAGGTGTTCATGGGCTACGAGAAAATTCCCGGCAAACCCTTCTACCGCGAGATGCTGGAGAGCGTGGATGGTGATGAGGCCGTCAGAGGGCTGGCCTCCCAACTCGGCGCGTTCCTTAAGGCGATGCACACGCTTGGGCAGGCGGACTTCTCCTTCTCGCTGCGAGTGACCAACAGCCGCGAGACCTGGGGCGCCTTCCATGAGCGTGTGACGCAACTCCTCCTGCCGAAGATGCGTCCGGACGCGCGCGACACAGTGACGCAACACTTCGAGTCGTACGTGGCGCGGAACGAGATGTGGGACTGGGAGCCTGCCCTCATGCATGGCGACTTCGGCCCTGGCAATATCCTCTACGATGCGCGACGCCGAACCATTAGTGGGGTGATCGACTTTAGCAGCGCGGGACTGGGCGACCCAGCGACGGATTTCGCCGCGCTGTCAGCCCCAACGAGCTATCCTCAGTGGTTTGTCGAATTGATAGCCGAGACCTATGGCGCGTCAAGAGAGATGCTGGACCGAACGGCTTTCTACATCGGCACATTCGCTCTGCAGGAGGCGCTACATGGCCTCGATACCGGCGATACCAAAGCCTATGAGGCAGGGATGGAGGAATACATCTAACGCATATGGATGCGCTGGACGGACAGGAGACCGATATGCGTTACGAGGTCACAAGGATAGATGGGGGAGGACCGCCAATCCTCCCCATCAAAGTGGTTATGCGCAAGCCTATTGCTCGTTCCAGCGATATTCCATATAGGCCGCGATGTCCTCGGCCAACTCACGACTATCCAGCCGCTCGAGGAGATGCAGGCTCATGTCGATTCCCGCCGAGACACCGGCGGCGGTCACGATCGGGCCTTCATCCACCCAGCGCACATCGCGCCGCACGGTGACGGTGGGGAAACGCTGCGCCAGGTTGTCGAGCGAGCTGATGTGTGTGGTCGCGCTATGCCCATCCAGTAGGCCGACGGCGCCGAGCAGAAACGCGCCAGTGCAGACGGAGGTGTTGAGCTGCGTCTTTGGGGTGACGCGGCGCAGCCACTCGAGCACCGCTGGGCGCTCCAACTGGCGGTTGGCCGCGCCGCCAGGCACGAGGAGCAGATCAATCGGTGGATGATTCTCAAAGGTGTAGTGCGGCTGGATATGCAGATCGCCGGATGTGCTCAGCAAGCCGCTTTCTTCCGCGACGGTGAAGACCCGCCACTCCGGCGTATGCCCGCGCTGTCGCCGCGAGTAGGCCGCGCTCTTGAAGGTTTCGTACGGTCCACAGAAGTCTAGCTCCTCGACCTGGTCATAGAGGAAGATCCCGATATTGAACGGACGCTCTTTCTCTCCGTTGGACTGCATGCTCTTCGGTTCCTTTCGCCTACGCGGCGCATGTGATCGCTGAGAGTCGTTGTCCGACCTCGGCACAGGATAGTCAGAAGAGAGCAGAACTCTCAAGGAAAATTGGAGGCTGAATCAACGTCATTGGCTTACATTGGCAGGCAAATCGTCCGTCACTCCTTCCAATTGTTCAGGAGGTAAAGATGAAGGCGCAACGACCAAACACCAGACCACTCGATCACACAGATTGGCAGCTCTTGCGACGTCTACAGGAAAACGCGCGGCTCTCCTATCATGAGTTGGGGCGGCGGATTGGGCTGAGCGCGACCGCCGTGGCTGAGCGGGTGCGCCGCCTGGAGCAGACCGGCGTGATCACCGGCTACCATGCGCAGGTTGATCCAACCCAGGTGGGCTTGCCCATCATCGCGTTCATCCAGACGACCTGCATCAGAAATCGCTGCCTCTACACCAACGCGCTCCACAGCGAGTTCCCCGAAGTGATCGAGTATCATCGCGTCACTGGCCGCAACTGTGGAGTCTTCAAGGTCTGCGTGCAATCAGTGCGGCATCTTGAGGCGCTGATTGATCGCATGTCCGCCTATGAGTTGCCGACGACCTCCGTCGTACTGTCAACGCCGTGGATCAGTCACATCATCGACAACGAAACGCCAGAAGAATGGGGAGAGCGCGACGCCCATCCATAGGTGTGGCCGCCAAGTTAGGCTGTTTCATCCAGGAGCGCTTTAACCGCCTGCCTCCAGAGATCTGGACGGTCGAGGTGCAAGTCGTGGCCGGCCTGAGGAATTTGCACGTAACGACCATGAGGAATACGGCTCGCCATCGCCTGGCAATCGTCTTGGGGAATAAAGCCATTCTCGCCGCCGACGATCAAGGTAGGGCACGCAATGCGATCCCACTCAGCCCAATAGTCAACGGTAACGATATCCGCCATCGACCGTACCATCTCCTCGGTACGGCAGATCGGCCAATAGCCATTATCGCGCTCTTCCAGCATTTCCAACCACGTCTGGGCATAGAGCGTCTCGCCGCCAAAATATGCGCGAGCGTCGGCCAGCGAATGAAACGGGAGGGGCCAGGAGTTGAGCCACTTCTCCACGTCGCTTTGCGCGGACGAGCTCGGGCTAGGTCTCGCTTCGACGACGACCAGTGACCGCACGAGGTCAGAGCGGCGCGCGGCGACAAGAAACGCATTCAGCCCGCCCATGGATTGGCCGATGAGCAGCACGGGTGCAAGTTGCAACTCCTCGATCACCGCAACGACATCGGCGACATACGCGTCTCGTGAGTAATCGCCGAGACCCTTCACGCTTCTGCCATGTCCTCGTTGATCTAGCGCGAAGACGTGGCCACGTTGCGTTAGCCAGCCAGCCGTGCTGCGCCATTCGGTACCACGCCCGGCCAGACCATGCAACAGAAGGATGGGTGGTCCATCGCCGCCAAAATCGACGCAACACAGACGGACGCCATTGACATCCAGAAACACACGGCTGCTGGCAGACATGACTGTGCGCTCTCCCCAACTCAACCTATATGAACCGGGTAGATTATACCTTCATCGCCTGGACGCCGGAGAGGTCGGCGAAGAGATGATCGGGCGCGCAGCCGCGTAGATCGTCGAGCGCATGTGATGGGCCGGTCGCCACGGCGATAGTGCGTAATCCGTGCGTCGCGCCGCAGTTGATATCCGCAGGCGTGTCGCCGACGATGTAGACCTCACCCGGCGCGAAGTCGCGTCCGAATATCTGGCGCGCCCGCACGAGCGCCAACGGTGGCAACGCCTCACGCGCCTCCGCCTCGTCGCCGAACGCGCCACAGGCGAAGTAAGTGTCCATGCGCGCGGCGGCCAGCTTGGCCCACGCGATGCGCTCAATATTCCCCGTCACCAGGCCGAGCGCCACGCCGCGCTCGCGCAGCCAGTCCAGCGTCTCCAGCGCATGTGGTGTGTGATAGTCCGACAGGTCATCTGGCACGTGGCGCTGATAGGCCGCAGCGGCGACTACATGGAACCGGGCGAGTCCGTCGGCGATTTCATTCTCTGAGACGCCCGCGTCAAGCAGCATCCGGCGCGCGATGGCGGTGTCGGTCATTCCAGCCGTCAGGCCCATCTCGCCGGGAGCGATGCGCGCGCCAAAGACCTCTAGCGCCGCGTCGCAGAGCGCCTGGCGATGCGCGGGCGGCATGCGCCGCAGCAGCGTGCCGTCAATATCGAATAAGAAAAGCATGTCAGTCCATTTCATGTGGCTGAAATCACGCACGTGGGCGCACGCGGACGCCCGACGTTATGATAGCATGGAGGAAAGAAACCATTCGCGCGGGCAGGGAGGACGCCCAATGGGACTGCAATTCGAGCGAGGAAACGCGCAGGAGCCGCGTGGACACGCCATACTCTATGCGCGCGTCTCCGGAAGTGAGCGCTACGTCGCCACCTACTGCATCGTCCTGCCGATCTCGTTCTCGATGGCCAAGTATCTGCCGCCGATGCTGAGCGGGCAGCTTGGCGGGATGGAGGCGATGAGCGAGGGCATGAGCGTCGTGCCGATTCCGCCGATGCTCGAGGACGTCCCTGATCTGGCGGGGCTGCGTCAGCAGGCCGAGCGCCGCGACGACGATCTCTGTGATATGGGGACCATCGCGCTGGGCGACGACAGCCAGCGCATGACCTTCGCGGCGCAGGGCTGCGGCGAGTATGGCCAGCTCTACGAGCGCTACCAGTCGCGCTGGCCAGCGGTCGAGACGGCGCCAGAGCCAGCCCCGCTGGGCGATGTGGACGTTGACGACATGCTGAGCGACATCCTGCCGGAGCGCGCGCGCCTCAGCGAACTCTCGCGGCTGATCGGCCAGGCGCGCTACGCCATCGAGACGGACGACCGCCGCCAGTTGGATGAGACAACGCTCAATATGAAGCGGTTGGCGCGCTCGCTGCCGGAGAAGTATCGCGCGAACCTGCTGGTGGATTCGGCGTTGCGCCGCGACGAGGCCGGGCCGCGCCTGGCTGAACTCTACCTGCAGCGGGCGTTCAAGCTCGCCGACGAGGACTACATCGGCATCCCACCGATAGACGAGCAGATACGCGCCCTACAAGGCGGACACGAAGGCGACCACAGTGGAGATAGCGAGCCAGACCAGAGCTAGGGACTACTGAAGTCCGCTATGGCTGGCGATTTGTTGTGAATAGGGAGCATTGGACGACGATGGGAACGACGCTCTTCGCGGATGTCTCGCCGCTGCTGGATGCGGCCGCCGCCTCGGACGAATCGCGCGTGATCGCCGCGACGCTGGACCTGCTGGCGACGCCGAACGTGACGCCGACCAAGATCACCGGTCGGATAGGTCTGGCGGCGCTGTGGGGCGGAGCCGATAGCCGCGCGGTGGGAGCGCTCGCCGCGACGGGACGCATCGCTGAATGGATGCGTGGGATTCCCATCGGCTCGGAACGCGCCTCCGAGGAGCGGCGCAAGCTCGCGCCCGCGCTCCCGCTGACACAGGGCATTCTCGCCGTAGGACGCTGGATTGCGGCTGGCGCGCATCCGCAAGAGAACGCGCTGCCGGAGCCGCTGATGCCCTCCGAGATCAAGCGCGACGACGGCCCTCTGGGCGCGATGCGCGACGCGCTGGCGCAGCGCGACGTGACGACGGCGCAACGCATCCTGATGGGCTACAACGCGACCGGCGCCGACTATCGCACGCTGCTCTCGACACTGTACGGCGCGCTGGATTACCGCTACCCGGAAGGGGGGAAAGCGCTTACCGACGCCTACGCTGGCGCACGCATCCTCGATATGGCCGACTGGGGCGGCAACATTCCGGCTTTTGTGCGCTGGTATACGCCGCTGATGATGGACGCCGCGCCGAATCTGCCGTTCGCGCAGGCCGCCGCCAGCTATGGCTCCGCGCCGGAACACGATCTCTCCTGGCTACGCACGCGCGTCGCCATCTGGAAAGAGGAAGCGGCGGGACCGACCTTCCAGCGCGCGCTTGTCTCTGGCGACGCCAGTTATGCGTGCGAGGCGACACTGAACGCGCTGAGGGCGGGCGCCTCGCCGCGTGGTGTGGCCGCTGGTATGGCGCTGGCGGCGGCGAGTCAGCTCAACGCGGTTCCCGACGGCGACCGCGCGCGACTGCTGGCGGCGGCGCAGACCCTGCTCTACACTCACGCGGTTCATGTGGCCATGACCCAGGTGCAGGACCCGCACATCTGGCCGCTGCTCTACACCGCTGCTGGCGCTGTCAACGCAATGGGGAGTGGCGCAGGCACGCTGGAAGCGGCGGCGCGCGCGACGGTCTCGGTCGGCGCGGGTGGAACTCTGCCTGCCACAATGCTGCGCTCGGTCGAAGAGAGGCTGGGCCAGGGCGATACACCCACAGCGCTGGCGACTGCGCAACGATATCTCCAGACTGGCAATCCGGCGCGCGCGCTCGCTGGTGTCATCGGGACCATCGCCGCGCGCCGCGACACCTCAGACGCCGAAGGACTGCTGGTGATGCCCTACGTCGCGGCAGCAGCCGAGAGCTACCAGATGCTGCCCCCCGCGCTGGCGAGTGGTGGCCAGAATCCGCTGCTGACGGCGGCGATGCGTCTGGCGGGAGAACTGCGCGGGCCGAGCGGCGTCGCGGAGCGCGTGCGCGCGGCCATCGAGGAGCGCGCCGCACGTCTGCAATAGACCCTGCGTGTGAACGGAATGGCGGCGACATGATCCGCGAAGCGCCTGATCAGGCCGCACGCTCTACCGGCGTGACCGTCGCCGTGATTCTCTGCGCCGGGCAGGGGACGCGCATGCGCGCCGACCGCAACAAGGTCTTGCTTCCCCTGCTGGGCAAGCCGCTGATCGCTCATACCCTCGCCGCCTTCGAGCGCGCAACCTCAGTGGACGAAATCCTGCTCGTTGCGCATCCCGACGAGGTCGCCTATTTCTCGCGCGAGGTCATTCCAGTCGCTGGGGCGAGCAAGGTCAGCGGCGTCATTGCCGGTGGCGCGACCCGCCACCAGTCGGAGCAATGTGCGCTCGATGCGCTGCGCGATCGCATCACCACAGGCGAGATCGCGCTGGTGATGATTCACGATGGCGCGCGACCACTCGTCACGCCCGAAGAGATCGATCAACTGGCGGAGGTTGCACGAGAAGGCGACGGCGCGATCCTCGTCTCGCCCATCGCGGCGACTGAAACGCTGCTGGAAACACAACCCGACGGCGCTGTTGCGCTCGTCGCGGCGCCGGAAGAACTGGCGCGCGCGCAGACCCCGCAGGCCTTCGATGCGCAACTGCTGCTCGCGGCGTATAACCAGGCGCGTTTAGACAGCTTCGAGGGGACGGATACAGCATCCTCGCTGGAACGGCTCGGCTACACCATTTGCGCGGTCTACGGGGGCAACGAGAACATCAAGGTGACGACACCCGACGATCTGCTGCGCGCCGAGGCAATCCTGCGCGCCCGTTCGGAGCAGGCTGGCGGTTGAAACCACTGATTCCTTGGCGCAGAAGACGGCAACTGTGCGATATTTTAGCGAAATCGGAAGTTCGTGACTCGCCAAAGGAGGGCAGCGGTGAGAACCCGCGTATTCAGCATATCTCCACGCGCCCCTATGGTAAAGTTCTTCTTCCTGCTGCTCGGTATGGCTCCCCTCGCTCTCACCGGCTGCCAGGCGCCGTGGTCGACTGCTGAGATGGGACAGAAAATCACCGTAGCTCCAACGTCTAGCGTGGGAGCCGAGCTTCGACGACGCCCTCTGCAATTCCCAACGGTAACGCCAGGAGGAGCTTGCCCCGCGTCTTCGCTACACACGATCAACGCGGGTGTAGGCAGCGGGCTTGGCAATGGCCCGGTCTATCTAAGTTTTGGTGAACGGGATGTCTTTATATTCGCTCCTGCGAGCAACTTTAGTTCCGATGAATGGGGCGGAGACAAAGTCATCTGGGCGACGCGCCCGCCCGGAGTATCAGGGCTATGTGCTTGCGCGCGGTCAGCAACTGGATGGCGCTGATCGCGTTGGTTTCGGACGAGGCGATGTCCCATCTGATGAGTACTTCTTTCGACCCGAAAGCGACCCAAATTTCAATGACGGCTGGGTATATGACACAAACTATCTCCGTTTCCGCGCGCCTGGGTGCTATGCCATCCAGATTGACGGAACGAATTTCAGTTCTGTCGTTGTCTTCCAGGCAGAGCCAAAATAGCGCCCAGCGAATCAACTGAGGACGACCCGGCGAGCATGGCTAGCGGCTCTCCACCATAAGGAGTGTCACGATTCATCGCGCCTGAGCAAACTCCCGCCTTTTTCTACATATTACTTACGGCGTCGCGGGCAGTTCCTCTTCGACTTCGCGTTCGGCCTCGGCGGGCGAGAGATGGCGCCGCTCAACCAGGTAGCGCACGATGGACTCGCGATTGAGCATCCCTACCAGTTGACCCTCGCGCAGGACCGGCGCCTGATTCACGTCATGCTCGGCCAGCAGAGGGAGCGCGTCTTCCAATGGCGTCTCTGGCCCGACGATATGCATATCGTCGAGCGGGATCATCACGTCGCTGACCGGTGTGGAATCCCAGCGCTCCTGGGGCGTGGCGTGAGCGTCGCGCTGCGTCACTAGCCCCACCAGCGCGCCGTCTGAGTCCACAACAGGCAACGTGCGCGCGCCAGATACGATATGCTCCTCCATCAGGCGCTTCACGCTCAGGTCTGGCGGAATTGTCTCCTTGATCGGAGCCATCGCGTCCTCGACCGTCGCGCCCGCCAGGGCCGAGTCAATGGCGGCGTTCCCACGCTCGGTCTGCGCTGCTGCCAGGACGAACGCGCCCGCAGCGCCGACCCACAGCCCACTGACGGCGTCCTGGGTGAAAAACTGAATGACGCCGAGGACGATCAGCGCGTAGCCAAACAACTGGCCAACCAGCGTCGCCATCCGCGTCGCGCGGGGCAGATCGCCGGTATTGCGCCAGAGAACAGCCCGCAGCGCCCAGCCACCATCCAGCGGATAGGCGGGAAGAAGGTTGAAGAGGCCGAGCAAGACGTTGGCGTACTCGATGTAGCTCAGCAGCGAAGTCACCAGCAGGTTGGTCCCGAGGCCATTGAGCGCTGGAAAGTTGGGATTCGTGAGGAGCGCGCCAATCCATCCGACGAGCGCCCCAACGAAGAGATTCGCGATGGGGCCAGCCAGTGCGATGCGCGCTTCCTCGCCGGGACGGCGCGGATCGCGTTCGAGGTCGCTGGCGCCGCCGAAGAAGTAGAGCCTCATCTCGCGCGCGGAGACGCCGTGGTAGCGCGCGGCGAGAGCATGCCCAACCTCGTGTAGCGCCACCGAACCGATGTAGATCAGGACGCCGATGAACGCGAGCGTCAGATGCCCAGTCGCGTTGAAATCGGGAACGGTCTGCGGGAACCAACCGGTGGCGAGTGTCGCAAATAGCAAGGGCAGTCCGACCAGCCAATCCCAGTCAACCTCGACCAGGACGCCACGTATCCTGCCCAGCGAAAATGCGCCTGTCATCGCGTTCCGTTCCCCTTTTGCCCGCCTGCCACTGCCCGGCCTATTGTACCATGCGACCGCTCCGGCTCCTGAGCAGAGCCTGCCTGGCAAATGGACAGGAATGTGCTACGCTGGTGTTGGGAGGAGCAAGCCGGGGAGCGCGGCCAGGCAGAGCGGGGAACCAAGACATGAAAATACGATGCCTGTGCGATAACATCATCTACGATCAGCGGGAGGACCTCCCCTATAAAGCTGAGTATATCCCGGATCAAGACTACGAGGCAGACAAGGGTACCACCATTCGTTTCCTTGCCGAGATGATCCGGTCGTGGGCAGCAGGTGAGTGGGAGAAATTTCTCGATACGCACTTTTCTGTGAAGTACCCTCACGATCTCCCGATAGACTCAATAGTGAGTGATTTTCTGACGAGACAGGAAATCCTCTTTCGGCACAATATGTATGAATGTGACACTTGCGGGCGTTTGTGGTTACAGACGCATCCCGATAAAGACGAGTACGTTTCCTATCTTCCTGAAACAGAAGAACGCGGGCTGTTGCGGGGAAGACTCTCACGGTGACGCATCCTGCGGCGCAAGATGATCGGTCTGGAGATGTTCGCACGCGAGGGTGGCATCTACTGGCGCGCTACTGTGGACCGACGGCCGACCGACGCGGCTCAGAACGCGCGATTCCCGCGCCAATGGCTGCGCCCAGCGCGCCCAGCATCAGGCCCAGCGCCAGGCCAAGCAGCAGGTGA
>DATAOM010000029.1:0-10924 GCA_036265775.1 Ktedonobacterales bacterium
CCGATCATGGCGATCTCTATCGTCATCCAGCCCACCATGATGCAGCCAGCGATCGCCGACATGAGCGCGTCGAGCCGCAATGGCTCGAACAGCGCGATCCTGTGTGGCCCAAAGATCGCGATCAGCGCCGCCGCCAGTGCACTGCCACCCACGACAAAGCCAAGCAGCAGCGCAGGGACGGTGAAGTCCGCGAACGGTGTCCCCTGTAGCTCACTGACAGGAACGTCCATATACCCGACGACCAGCCCGAGAGCGCCAGCGAAAGCGCTCAACGCGGCAAACAGATTTACGACCACTACCGCGACCCGTATAGTTCTCTCTCCCATTGTGGGATCATCCTTTCATTGGGGCGAGCGGAGCCACCCCGCAGTCTCCTCAAAGGAAGTGTAGCCAGGAGCGATTACAGGACGAACACAGCAATCCGCGCGCATGACACGCTTTGGTCACGGAGGCGGAATCCATCTCCGCTATCCTGCTATCCGTTGGAGCCTCCTGCGCGTTAAAATGAAGGAGTATGCCCCTATCTATGCCCGGTAAAGGATTCACGCGGCGATGATCTGTCCAAATTGCCAGACGCTCAACGCGGCTAACGCCCGGTTCTGCCAGAACTGCGGCCAGCCGCTCGCGCGTGTCTGCGCCAATTGTGGGTCGACCAATCCGCCGGATGCGCGCTTCTGCAATCAGTGCGGGACGCCGCTCACCGAGGTGGCGTCTGCTCCGGTCACCTTGCCTCCAGCAGCAGATACCAACGGCCATAACGGACATGCGCCGCAGGCCGAACAGACCGAGAGCGTCGCCTTGCGCGCGCTCGCCGAGGAGAGCCGCGAGCAGCGCCGCGTCGTCACCGTCCTCTTCGCCGACCTCACCAGCTCGACTGAACTCGCCGACGGTATGGACCCCGAGGACGTGCGGACGTTGCTGGCCGCGTTCTTCGCCACGATGACCCGTGAGATCCGCCGACACGGCGGCACCGTCGAGAAGTACATCGGCGACGCCGTGATGGCCGTCTTCGGGTTGCCGGTCGCGCACGAGGATGACCCTGTGCGCGCCGTGCGCGCCGCGCTGGATATGCAGGCGGCCCTGCGCCACTTCAACGCCGAACGGCGCGCCGCCGACGGCAATGCCGCCGAGCTCCACATGCGCATCGGCATCAACACCGGTGATGTCGCCGCCTCCGGCTCCGCTGGCGACGGGCGCGACTTCCTCATCACCGGTGATCCCGTCAACGTCGCCTCGCGGCTGCAATCTCTCGCCGAGCCAGGTACTGTCCTTGTCGGTCCACGCACCCACCGCGCGACCTCAGGGGCCGTCCGCTATCGCGCGCTGCCCAACACGACCATTCGCGGCAAGTCGCGCGCGCTCAAGATCTGGGAGGCGCTGGAGATGACGGCGGGCAGCGCGGTCCCAGCGCCGCGCCCGCGTGGACTCGATGGCCTGCGCGCGCCGCTGGTGGGGCGCGATGTCGAACTAGAGCTGATGGATGCGCTCTTCGATCGTGTGCGCAGCGAGCGGCGGCCACATCTGGTTACGATTCTTGGCGCGCCAGGTGTCGGCAAGACTCGGCTCGCGCGCGAGTTCATCCAGCGCGCGCTGGGCGCGCCAGCGCTGCTCTCCTCCAACCTCATGGAGGACGCGGCAGCCGCGTCGAATGGTCCCAACGCCTCGAATCCTGCCTCGCGTCGTCCGCTCAGCCCAGCCGCTGTCGCCGAAGCTATGGAGATGGCGCCGCTGCTGCTGGAGGGGCGCTGCCCCGTCTACGGCGAGGGCATCACCTACTGGCCGCTGGCGGAGATGCTGCGCAGCTATTGCGGCTTCGGCGCGCTCGACTCGGCCGAGACGTCCTATGCGCGGCTGCTGCTAGCCGTCACCGAGACACTGCGCCGCGCGGGCAAGTCAGATGATCCGGAATCCGTCGCCGCGATGCTGGCGCATACTATCGGGCTTGGGAAAGATGCCGAAGATGGCGACCGGCGCATGATGGCCGATCCGGCGGAGAGCGGCCAGTTCCAGGAGGGCGTCCTGCGCGCGTGGCGCGTCTTCTTCGAGGCGGTCGCCGCCGGGCGCAGTCTGCTGGTCCTCGTCGAGGACATCCACTGGGCGGACGATCTGCTGCTCGACCTGCTCGAATACGTGGCGGCGAAAGCCAGTAATACACCACTCTTGCTGCTCTGCACGGCGCGGCCTGAGTTATTGGAGCGGCGGCCCGACTGGGGCGGTGGCAAGCGCAACTACGCGCTGCTCTCGCTCGAAGCCCTCTCGCGCGCCAGCACGAATAGCCTGGTCAACGCGCTGCTGCCTGGCGACGGCCTTCCCGAGGAGTTGCGTCAGGGTATCCTGGAGAAGGTCGAGGGCAACCCCTTCTACATTGAAGAGATCATCCACATGCTGGTGGATCGCGGTCTCATCACGAACGACCGCCGCGCGGGCTGGCGTGTCGCGCCGGAGTTCGCCGGGAGCGCGGAGTTGACCGATCCGGCGATTCCCGACACGATCCAGGGGGTGCTGCTGGCGCGCCTCGACCTGCTGGAGCCCCAGGAGCGCGACATCCTCCAGCATGCGGCGGTGATGGGCCGCTACTTCTGGGCCAGCGCGCTGCGCACGCTCGCGCCACATCTGGCGACGCTCGATCTCGACGCTGCGCTGATGTCGCTGCAACGCAAGGATCTCATCCGCGTCAGCGAGTACGCCCGGCACAGCGTCGCGCCCGCCGGCGAGCCGGTCTACGCCTTCAACCATAACCTGACGCGCGATGTCGTCTACTCGACTATCGTGCGCACGCGTCGCGCCCACGAGCATGCCCGTGTCGCCGAGTTGATCGAGGAGCTGGCGCATGGCCGCGAGGAGGAGTTCGCCGAACTGCTGGCGCAACATTATCAGCAGTATTACCTCCAAGCCAACCTCGCGCGCTCGCGCAACGCGATGCGCCGCCAAGCCGTGCGCGCCAAAGCAATGTATTACTTGACGCTCGCGGGGGACCGCGCCGCCGCGCGCCATGCTACCGCGCAGGCCGAGCGTTTCTACGGCGAGGCGCTTGCCCTGCCGGGAGCCGAAGCTGACGACGCGAGCATGCGTGAGCGGGTAGACCTGCTGATGCGACGCGGCGATGTCCGGCGATTGGCGCTGCACATCCCCGACGCCTGGTACGACTACCACGATGCGCTCGAGCTATGGTCCACCGTCGAGACGAGTGAGCGTCTCACCGGCGATGGCGAAGATTCCAAAGTGGACGCGGATGAGTGGCGCCGGCGTGGCGTGCGGCTCTACACCTATCTTGTGCTGCTGCCAACCCGCAATGGCGGCGTCTTCCACACCCCACCATCGCATGACGAGTTGCGGGGCTATCTGGAGCAAGGTCTGCAACTGGCGGAAAGCTGCGGCGGACGCGAGAGCGCCGAGTACGCCTGGCTGCTGACGGCGAGGAGCTTCTTCTGGTGGTCGTGGCCGGAGCAGCGCGGCGAGCGCGAACTGCTTGACGCGCTTCGCAGCGCGCGCGAGGCGGCGCGCATCCTGGAGGCGCTCGACGATCCGCTGGGCGTCTCTGAGGCGCTCGACGGGCTGGGCAACATCCTGGCGGCGACGACCGACCTGCGCGGCTACCTCGAAAGCCAACGAAGGCGGTTGGCCTGGGTCGAGCGCATTGACGAGCCGACCGAGTTAGTGGATATGTATTCCGAGGTGAGCCTGGCGTGTCATCTGGTGGGCGAGTACGCGGAGGCGGTGGAGCACGCGCAGACGGCCCTGCGTCTGGCCGAGGCGACGGAGGTGGAGGCGTCGCGCACACAGGCGCTGCGGAGCGCTGTGTTGGCCTGGTTCGAGTGGGACTCCTTCGCGGAGGCGCTGGCTCTGGGGCGACAGTTGCGGATGGCGGCGACGCACGTCGATGTTGTCGCCTCACACCGCCATGCCTGGGCGATTCTTGCGCTGGCCATCGCGGCGGCGCGAACGGGTGTGCGCGACGATACGCCCGGCCACGTGCGCCGCGAGGTCGAGACGATGCTGCGCAGCGAGACGGACAAGGCGCAGTATCTGGAGGTCTATCGCGGGCGGCTGGCGCTGGCGCGTGGCGCGACCGACGAGGCGCGCGAGATCTTCCTCGCCGCGCTGGACTATCGCTCCGGGCGGCAGGGCCTCGCGCCGCTGCTGGCGGAGCTGGCGGAGCTCGGCGCACGCACCGGCGATACCGCGCTCTATGAGCGCTTCGGCGCACAGGCTCTGGAGCTTGGCTGGCGCTCCGGCGCACGCAAATCCCTTGCGCAGGCGACCCGCGCCCGCGCCATCATTGCGATTGGCGAGGAGCGCTTTGACGATGCAATGACGGATGTCGAGAACGCCCTGCAAATCTACCAATCGCTCGGCACGACCTGGGAGGAGGCGCGCACGCGCTACGTCCTCGCCGGACTCTACCGTCGTCGGGCTTCCGACGGCGACGCCGCCTGCGCCCAGACCGAGCTTGCCCGCGCCCTGGCCCTCTTCGACGCGCTGAACGCCGTCCGCGATATCGCGCGCGCCCGCGCCGCGCTGGCCGGTGGCGACATCCGTCTGCCATGAGCGCCCGCGCCGCCGTTGAGCAAAAACGCTCGCATCCCCTTGATCTGCATCCCCCGACTTGAGGCATGGGGTCAAGGGCGTTGTCACCCCACAGGTAACGAAATGACTGCTTCCGTTCTCACATCGGTCGGTTAGAATACAGTGATATGGCACAGCAGAGCGTACGCAAAACCTACAAGTATCGGCTCGATCCTACGCCTGAACAAGAGCAGGCGCTGGGAGTCACCTTGTGGGGATGTCGCACGCTCTACAATGTCGCATTGGAACAGCGCAAACTCTGGTGGGAACGCGGACAGGGCGTTGGGGCTAGTTATTACCAGCAGAAGGCCGAACTGCCCGGACTCAAAGCGGCGTGTCCAGCGTTCAGTGAGATTCACGCTCACGTCTTGCAGGATGTCATCTTGCGGCTTGACCGCGCCTTCCAGGCGTTCTTCCGCCGCGTCACAGCTGGTGAGACACCGGGCTATCCACGCTTCCAGGGCAGGGGACGCTACAATAGCTTCACCTTTCCGGAGTACGGCAATGGCGCTGTCTTGGATGGAGCCGTAATTAGCCTCTCGAAGATTGGTCGCATCCGCGTTCGGCTCCATCGTCCATTGGAAGGCATCCCCAAGACGGTCACGATCAGTCGGGAAGCGAATGGATGGTACGCGTGCATCTCCTGCGCCGAGGTTCCAACGCAACCACTCCCGCTCACAGGACAGGAGAGCGGGATAGACCTTGGCATTGAGGCATTCGCCACGCTCTCTGATGGCACACGCATCTTCAACCCTGGTTGGTACCGCAATGCAGAACGCGCGCTCAAGACCGCCCAACGCCGGGTCTCGCGTCGCAAGAAGGGGAGCAATCGCCGTCGCAAGGCAGTCCAATTGCTCGCCAGGGCGCATCAGAAGGTACGTCGCCAGCGACACGACTTTCACCACAAGACGGCGCTCGCGTTGGTACGCGAGAACGATACGATCTATCACGAGAACTTACAGCCTGCCAACATGGTGAAGAACCACCATCTGGCGAAGTCGATCTCTGACGCGGGATGGGGCGCCTTCCTCATCATCCTGACGGACAAGGCAGTATGCGCCGGTCGCAGGATTGTTGGCGTCAACCCCGCCTATACCTCACAACGGTGTAGCGGGTGTGGCGAGATGGTCTTGAAGGGGCTGTCTGTCCGGTGGCATAGTTGTTCGGTCTGCGGAACCAGCCTCCATCGAGACCACAACGCAGCAAGGAACATAGAAGGGCTTGGGCGAAGCCTTCAGGGAGGCGTGGCGTTGGCCGCGTCGCAGAACTGAGAAGCCCCTGGCTTTAGCCATGGGGAGCATGTCACATGTACAATAGGGTCACGGTATCGTTCGCCTGAGCCAGGAATCCACCGCGCGCATGATCTACACCACTCGCGCTCCCTTCTGCCACCTCTGTGGGCGGCGCGTCAGCGGGCGCTACGTCCGCTACGAGACCGGGCTGACGGTCTGTGCCGCCTGCGAGGCCAGCCGCCCACGCTGCCAGCGCTGCAATGTCCCGCTTGGCGACGATATCATCGCGGCGCAGGCGCGATCCAGCGGGCCACGGCTCTGTCTGGCGTGCCAGAAGGCGGCAGCGCGTTGCTCCTGCTGCGGCCAGTCGATCATCGGGACGTTCTACACCTTCGAGGAATTGCTGCCGAGCGCGGAGGCGCGCCGCTTCTGCGAGAGCTGTGTCCAGCGGCGGCCCGCTTGCGACCTCTGCCGCGCGCCGGTGGCTCCAAGCGCGAAGCCGCTCGCGGATGGCCAGTGGCGTTGCGCGCTCTGCGCCAGCGACATGGTGATGGGCCAGGGGGCAACGCGCGCCGTCTTCTCCGAGGCTGTGGTCGCCTTCAATCGCGTGACGGGTTCGCCGCTGCGCGAGACGCCGGACCTGCGTGTGGTCGGGCGGCGCGAGATGAGCGCGGTGCGCCAGCGCCACAGCGCCGTATCCCCTGACGCTGCTTCGGATAGCGCGGGGCATCACGTGCTGGGTTACTACCTGCGCGCGAACGGACATGGCACGGTCTACGTGGAGATGGGCTTGCCGCGCGCGCTGCTGCTGGGTACGTTGGCGCACGAGCTGGGACACGCCTGGCAGACCGAGCGCAATCCAAAGACGCCCGATCCGCTGCTCTGCGAGGGCTTCGCCGAGTGGGCGGCGCATCGTGTGTTGGTAGACGCGGGAGAGCAGACGCTGGCGGCGCGCGCCACCCGCCGCGACGACATCTACGGTCGCGGCCTGCGCCACTTCCTCAAACTCGAAGCCGCGCATGGTCGCCCCGCCGTCTTAAAAGCTATCGAGTCCGCCGGGCGCTAAGAGCCTTCTGTCATCACTTGTCACGCAGGCCAAGGACGCGATATGCCGCCAACTCCTGTTCCGCGCGAGCACGAATAGACGCATCCGCATGGGATAACGCTGGCTGGAGCGCTGGTAGCGCGAAGGTCTCCAGAAAAGAATGTGGCGTATACATGCGCGTATCCTCACCATCGTGAAGCCAGACGGCTGGATAACGTATCTGCACAGTATTCCAGACTCGCATCAAGTCAGCGAAGGTACACAGTGCACTCAATTGTGATCCACCCCAGTAGACTCTGCTGGAGTCATCCTCTGGCTCGAACACGGAAAAGTCCCACTCGATAAGGCGGTCTTCCCGTTCCCAACGCCAGCGCCACTTGAACCAGTCATAGCCATGCTCCTCACCTTGGCTGACAACAGTTACATGGTCAAGCGCCGAAAAAGTGCGAACAACATCGGCGGCGGGATAGTCTTCGAGGTCCTGAAGATCGACACTGTAAAATGGCTCATCAAAGCTCAATAGGCCCGGAATCAGATCGAACTCTCGATTGCAAAGCAAATATGCTTCCTCAAATGGCGTCATGCGAACCTCGTTGCTTACCTTATGCGCCTTTTGCCACCATCTTCAACTGTTCGCAAATTGGAAACAGTTGCATATCCCTATCACATGCCCCTGCCTGATCGGTGATACAGTAGAGCCATAGGAGCGAAGGAGCAACGACCGCAATGCCCGATTCCGCCGATACTCGACTGGCCCGCGCCATGACCTCGCTGGATGGCCTCTCTGTCGGAGACGCCTTTGGCGAGTGCTTCTTCTTGCACCCGCATGTAGCCCAACTCATTATCGGCGAGCGTGGGCTGCCCGAACCTCCCTGGCGCTATACCGACGATACGCAGATGGCGCTCTCCATCGTCGAAACGCTCAGGCAACACGGCGAGATCGAGCAGACCTTCCTGGCGAAGAGCTTTGGCAAACGTTACGACATCTCGCGCGGCTATGGTCCGGCGATGCACCAGTTGCTCCCGATGATTCGCAGCGGCAAGCGCTGGGAGCCGGAGGCGCGCAGCCTCTTCGGCGGACAAGGCTCGTGGGGGAATGGCTCGGCGATGCGTGTCGCGCCGCTTGGCGCCTACTTCGCCGACGATCTGGACGCCGCCGTAGAACACGCGGCGAAGTCCGCCGTCGTCACACATGCCAATCCTGAAGCGGTCGCTGGCGCCATCGCCATTGCGGTGGCCGCTGCTCTCGCCTGCCAGGCGCGCGAGCAAGCGACACTTGTAGAGGTAGGCGCGTTCTTCGAGCAGATTCTGGCGCGTGTTCCGGAAGGCAAGACGCAGGCAGGAATTATGCAGGCGCGTGACCTGCCCACTGAGGCGACGGTACTTGATGTGGCGGTCGCGGTAGGCAATGGCAGGCGCGTCTCCTGTCCTGACACCGTGCCGTTCTGCCTGTGGTGTGCCGCGCATTACCTAGACAATTACGAAGAAGTCATGTGGGCGACAGTCAGCGCGCTAGGCGACCGCGACACCACCTGCGCTATCGTCGGCGGGATCGTCGCCTGCTACACCGGCGTCGAGGGCATTCCACCCGACTGGCTCGCCGCGCGCGAGCCGCTGCCCGACTGGATTTTTGCATGATCGCCAGTTCTCGCTGAATGCTCCCGCCATCCGAGAGGCCTAGACTCGGCGCTCGCACGCACAAAAGGGTCTCTGCTTCATCGGTATGGTATCCTCGAGGTAATCTATCAACCTGCGCTGATCCGCGCCGATCGGGAGAAAGCGATACCTTGCATGAGCGCTTCCCCTGAATCTCACGCACCGCCTCCAGCGCCTGCTCGGCACATTGCCTTTTGGGAGCGGCTGGTCCAGCGATTCGGCGCTGGTGACCCCTGGCAGGCGGGGCTCTTGCTGATAGGAACGCTATTGCTGGTTCTCGATGGCATTGGAGCCCTCATTGCGTCTGCGCTCTTACACGGCGCAGAACCCCTGTTTACTGTCGTCCTTCCTGTCCTTATCGCCGTAGAATCCACTGCGTGGATCTGCATGTGTCTTGCCGGGCTCCGGTGGATCAGTCACTTCCAGCCTTGGTGGACGCGTCCTCTTCCCACTCTTGCCTATGTGAGTGGCGTCCTCTTCATACTCTCGGTGCAGATGGGTTTGCCCCATCGTTCATCTTGGCAAGAACTGGTCTATGCGACTAGTGACGTCTTTCTCCGCGTAGCAGCGGTCTCTGCGGCCCTGGCCGTAGTTGTTTGGCTAATTGCCAATTGGCGGCGTGAGGCGTGAGCACACTCAATCGAGTGCGACCGCGAGTTGTTCTAGCTGTGCCGAGCGCTGTTCGCCAGCGCACAAGGGAGTGTTGCCCGGCTGGTTCCTCGGTTCGCAGGCAAGATCAGTGCTCTATCCCTCGATCTCGTGAATCGCGTCGGCGGCGCTGCGGTTGCCATAGAGCACCAGCATGAATCCCGGCAGGTAGCGGTCGGCGGTCGCCACGTTCGCCGCCACCAGCAGGCGTATCATGCCCGGCGTCAGCGGCTCACCCTCCACGTCGAGGCTGGTCTTGTAGCGCACCTCGCCGTCTGAGAGGTCCATCTCGAAGTTGCCGATGATCAACCCATAGTTCGCCCGCGTGATGTATTCCATCGCCTCGATGCGCTTGGCCTCCGCCGCCTTGACGCCATAGACGGAGTAAACGGCCACCTGCTCCTGCTCCTCACGCGCCTGCGCGAAGAAGGTATACGTGCCATGCGCCCCGTTGACCGTCATGATGAGCGTCGTGCGCCCCTCCAACTGCGAGAAGTTCCAGCCGTCCGCGCGGAAAAACTCGGTGAGCGCATCGAGGATGCGTCCCATACACTCGGCGCTCCTTCCAGGTAGAAAGCTTCTGCGGCGAGAGCAGCGGATGAATGTTCGCATTCGCGCCACAGTCGGCACTCTATTATGCGCCAAGTGTCCAGCCGTTTGCATCGCCGCGCAGTGAGATCGACCCGGAAGTAAACACTCGCGTGATGAGCGTGTTCAGCGCGCTGGCCGCCTCCTCGTCGGGCGCGAGCGTGCTGGCATTACGGAGCGCCGCCTGCGCGCCAGTCCCGCCAGGTGCATTGGTGACGACGATCAACCGGGGATGCGCCATCGCCAGCACGGTTCCGAGCGGACCTTGCGGGTCAATCGGCGTCCCTGGCGGTAGCGCCACCGCGACGACATCCGCCGCCAGCGACTGCCCCGAGCCAGCCAGCGCGTCCAGCGCGAGATCATCAGCGGCGCCGAGCAGGAGAACTTGTAGCCCTGGTGTCTCCAGCCGCAGGATCACGTCATTCGTCGCGGTTGTCGTGTCGGAGGTGTCGGGATATAACTCTTGCGGCGGCGCGAGGACGCTGATCCGGCTCTGGCCGTCCAGCCACAGCGCATCTCCCTGGCGGACCTGCGCACGCGTCGTCCCATGCTGCTTCAAGGCGTCGAGCCAGGCGACGTACTCGCTCGTGGGATGGAGCATCCCGGCGTCGGCGGCCTGCGCCACACTGAAGCGTCCTGCGGAGTCCTCCAGGCCACGCGCGTCGCCCGCGCGGGGATCGGTCAGCACGACGAGATCGAGCGCACGCTGGTAGAAGGGTAGACGGCTGGCGAGCGCGGCGGAGAGACCCGTGCCATCTGGCCCGCCATTGATGAGAACGGTCACGCTGGAGGGCAGCCGCAGCAGCGTCGCCTCGCCACCGGGGCCAACGTCCAGAAAGTCGAGTCGCGCCATTCGCCAGCGCGGGCAGCGCCGCTCCCGCCGAGGCCACCACGGCGACGAGCGCGAGCGCCGTCATCAGCCTGACGCCTACGCGCACATGCCCGGTCTTCTGGGAAATCTGCCGCATATCGCTTTGCTCCGCCGGTCCTGTAGCGGATTGTGTGCGCCGACGCAGGCGTCGGACCAGCGCGGGAATGCCCCAGACGGCGAGCGCGAGCGCGCTGTAATAGGCAAAGATCGCCACTGCGGGGACATCACTGACGGTGAGTGCGGCGAAGGGCAGAGAGGCGCAGGCCTCGATAGCGCGATCCACATACCAGAGCAGTGGCCAGGCGATCCAGCCAAACG
>DATAOM010000030.1:0-1884 GCA_036265775.1 Ktedonobacterales bacterium
GGATTTGCGCGCGGCGCTCGGTGACAAGGCATTCTCAGCGGCGTGGGCGCATGGTCAAGCGCTTTCTCTGGAGGAGGTCGTCGAATTGGTGAGCGCGCAGGAGACTCCCAAGGAGATTGCACTTCACAGACCATATGAAGAAGCGTCTGCTAGTCTTGGCTAAAGAACACTCCAGTGGACGCCTCATGCTGCTGAATGGAGCGCTTTGGCCCGGCTCGCTCGTCTCCGCGCTGGCGCGCACGTCATATTGCACGTTGAAGGAAGTAGTCGCTTCATGTCTCATAACAAGCCGATAGCGCTCGCAGCAATAGAAGCCGCGCGCGAACGCATCAAGAGCGCGGCGCTCCGCACGCCACTTGTCCGGCTCAATGTGGATAATGCGCCTGCAGAGATCTACCTCAAGCTCGAAAACCTGCAACCTATCGGGTCGTTCAAGCTACGCGGCGCGAGCAACGCCATGCTGCTGGCCTCGCCAGAGCAACTCTCGCGTGGCGTCTGGACTGCCAGCGCGGGCAACATGGCGCAAGGCGTCGCCTGGCAGGCGCGGCGCATGGGGCTTGCCTGTACAGTTGTCGGCCCCGATCACGCGCCAGAGACCAAGATTGCGGCGATCACCCGACTCGGCGCGAAGTTCATTCCGATCCCATTCGCCGACTGGTTTGCCATCCTGAGTTCCCATACCTATCCTGGCATGGATGGCTATTTCGTGCATCCGGTCAGCGACCCGAATGTGATGGCGGGCAACGGAACCATAGGGCTGGAGATCCTCGAAGACCTGCCCGACATGGACACCATCCTAATTCCCTACGGCGGTGGCGGACTCAGCACAGGCATCGCGTCGGCGGTGCGCGCGCTCAAGCCAGACACGCGCCTCTACGCCTGCGAGGTCGAGACTGCGGCTCCGCTCGCTCCATCATTGGCTGCTGGCGCGCCACAGGAGGTTTCCTATACCGCGACATTCGTGGATGGCATCGGCGGCCCATCGGTGCTGCCGGAGATGTGGCCCGTGGTCAGCAAATTACTGGATGGCTCGCTGGTCATGCCGGTCGCGGCGGTGGCCGACGCGCTGCGGCTGTTGATCGAGCGCAACCGCGTAGTCGCCGAGGGCGCAGGCGCGACGCCAGTGGCTACGGCGCTCTCCGGCAAAGCAGGGAGCGGGAAAGTGGTCTGCGTTGTCTCCGGCGGCAATATCGACAGTGCGAAACTGGCGAAGATCCTACTCGGACAATTGCCCTGACAGCGCGCTTCGCATCATCCTTCTTGTTCTTGCGCCATACCCTGTTCTGGATATGACTATCCCTCGTGCGCATTGTCCTGAGTGCGCACGAGAGCCGCGTGCTTTACCTGTAGGGCGCGCCCGTCGCGCAGGAACGCGCTTAGGAAGCGCAGTTCGTCGTCGCTGTAGCGCTCCAGAAACCGACGACCCTCCGTTCCGACAGGACCATACAACTCCTCGATGCGCTGGCGAGCTAAGGGTGTCAGCTCTACCAGCACACTGCGGCGGTCCTGCGCGCCACGTGTACGTAGCGCGTAGCCCGCGCGCTCCAATCGGTCCAGCGCCGTCGTCGCGGCTCCTGGGCTGAGGCCACTGGCGGCGGCGAGTTGCCCGGCGCTGAGCGGCCCACGCGCAAACAGCAGCCCCAGGCAGCGAAGGTCGGTGCGGTTGATGCCCAGCCGCTGGGCCACCGCCTCGTCCATCGCATCGGTAGCGCTCTGGAGTTCCGCCACCTCACGACTGACGGTATCAAGCAACTCGCCACGATGTTTGTTTGACATTCTAATCTTTCGATTGTAAAATATTCCGAGAGGCGAACAATGCCTCGTCTCAGTGTATCACGAGAACGCCGGATGGAGACAAGAGTATGACGGCTAGCGTATTGCCTG
>DATAOM010000031.1:0-23409 GCA_036265775.1 Ktedonobacterales bacterium
CTTCGCGCTCGACGGCTTCAACAGAGGACGCAGTTTTGTGGCGAGAGGCGATGGCTCGGAGCGCTCGACGGTGATACTCGTCGCGCCCAGGAAGCGTGCCAGGTCGCGCAGCGTCTCGGCTAACCCATCGAGGAGCGCCGCGTTTACTGTGACGCCCAGCTCCAAGTACACACCACGAATGAGCAATTGCTGTGTGGCGCGGTCCATCTTGGGGTCGAGCCGCCCGACGATCTGCCCGCGATGCAAGATGGCGAGACTGTAGTAGCCATAGCGACGCTTCTCCGGCACGACATACGCTTCGAAGACGACCTCGTGTCCGAAGAGTTGTCGAGCGCGCAGGCGGTCCCAGATCAGGCTGTCGAAGGGTGAGAGCAGCGTCGTACGTTCGTGCGCGACGCCGCTGCGGATGCGTTCCAGATCGTCCAGTCGCTCGACGTCGAGATAGGCGCGTTCCGGCAGGCCATCTACCGTCACTGGGATGATGGCGCCTGTGCGCGCCAGCGCCTCCAAAGCGTGCTGCGCGGCGGCGCGCGTCGCTGGTGCTCGTCCGTCGCCATTGTTGGAGGGAATCAGCTTGTAGCTGCGCAGGCGGAAGTAGTCCCACAGCCAGGAAGGCGTGACGATTCCCAGCGCCGAGACGGTGCGAGAAACGAAATGACGGAGGCTCTCCTCTGGCGTCGGCAGGTCGTCATCCGAGGGAGTCGCCTCGCCATAGGTTTCGGCCAGCACACGCTCGCGCAGGTCGTAGACCTTCTGCCCGGCGCGACGGCTATGCACCATCAACTCGCCGGTCATCCAGAGCGCGTCGAGCGCGACACGGCTTTCTTTCGGACCATACCAGTCCCATGGCTTGGTCTTCTTCGCGTTCGCCGGGCGCTCGAAGTCGGCGGAGCCGAGCGGGCCGCGCTCGCGGATCGCCTCCAGCGTGTTCTGAATCACGTCGGGGTGCTCCTCGCGCCAGTGCAAGTAGTCGTCCCAAAGCTCTCCCGCGGCGGCGCGCAGCATCACCGAGCGATAATGCGGATAATCGGATATTGGCACGATGGAGGCGGCGTGGCTCCAGTACTCGAAGGTCAGTCGGCGCGGATAGAGCAGCTCGTCGAGCAGCGCGTCATCATACGCGCCCAGGCGGCTCCAGAGGACGAGATACTGCGTGCGCCGGACGACGTTGATGGTATCGATCTGGAGGACGCCAAGCCGCTCGATCAGCGCGTGAATGTCGTCTATGCCGGGATTGGCGGGAGGCGGATCGAGCAACCCTTGCGCCGCGAGCATCACACCACGCGCCTCTTCAAGCGACAGGACCTCCTCCGGCATATCACCCTCCGATGAGAACTGGAACGCATGTCCGCACACGTCCGTCGAGTATAACATGGCGTATCCCGGTATAACACCGCAACCGGTGAAAGCGTTCCATCAGGCGGCCATGTGACTGGAAAGGCTGTCTGGCGCACGTACTCTTGCCAGAGCCGCTACATTGACGCGCCTGACGCCTCATGCTAGGCTGGCTCAGCAGGCACACTGTATGCCACGATCGCTGATGCGCGAAGGAGTCTCATCTCGTGTCTGACTGCCCACCGGTCCCACCAGAACCCCGCTTCTTGGCGCTAGTGGGTTTTCACCAGCGGCTGGAAAATGGAGCGAATGGCGCCTGGCCGTTCGGACGGCCTGACGTCGGCTCGATCTATTGGATTGCCGCCGCCATCCTGCTGGTGGTCATGCTCCTCGTCACCATCTGGTCCTATGTGCGTCTGCTGGGGCCTACACAGCAGGGATGGCTGCATCGCCTCCAGATCGCCGCGGTGACGGTGGGCGCGCTGGGTCTGCTGGTGTTGGGATGCTATCTCCTGCTCGTTGGCTGGCCAGGGACTCAGCTCGATGCCCTGTGGCAGGCCAGCGCCACGAGCCGCGCCGGCGACAGGGAGACCTGTCTGAACGAAGTGCGCCAACTCGTTGCCCTCCAGACCCAGATGCGCACTGCGCTGAACAACCGGGCGAGTTGGGGCCTGCTCGGCGCGCTGGCGCTGTGCATTGTGGGCCATCTCCCCTCCGTTTTCCGTAGAACGCCCCGCCCACCGAGCTGAACGCGCCAAGGGGTGACAACTACCTCCCAAGCGTGGCGCATCAACACAAACGCGTAGAGTGCGCTGAGTTTATGGCCTGCGCATCGCACTGTCCGCCTCGTCGCTTAGCGGGCGAGCAGCGCGCCACGCTCGACGTGGAGCAGCGGCGCTGCTACTATGGAAGTATCATGAACATCCTGTTATTGAAGCTGATCCTGACTCCCTTGTTGATTGGCAGCGTGAGCCTGGCCGGGCGGCGCTGGGGTCCGACGGTGGGTGGGCTGCTCGTCGCGCTGCCGCTGACCTCGGGGCCAATCCTGTTCTTCCTCGCTCTGGAGCATGGCGCATCTTTTACCGTAAACACAGCCCTTGGCACGCTGGAGGGACTGATCTCGAACGCCGTCTTCGCGCTCGTCTTCGCCTGGCTCGTGATGGAGCGCCCATGGTGGGTTGCGCTCTCGGTGTCGATAGGAGCGTTTCTCGCCTGTACATGGGCGTTGCAATTCGTGACGCTGCCACTGCCGCTGCTGCTCGGCGCGGTCTGGCTCTCGCTTGTCCTGGCGCTGGGTCTGCTGCCGCGCGGGGCGGCGAAGCCATCCAGCGCGCAGGCTCCATGGTGGGATATCCCTGGGCGGATGGTCGTCGCCACCAGCTTTGTGCTGCTGCTGACGGGCGTGGCCTCAGCGCTCGGCCCGCATCTCAGTGGTCTGCTGACGCCATTCCCGATTTTCGTCAGCGTGCTGGCGATCTTCACCGCGCGTGTCGCCGGTCCCGTCGCGACGGTGCAGTTGCTGCGCGGTGTGCTGCTCGGCCTCTTCGCATGTTCGCTCTTCTTCGTCGTGCTGGCGCTCGCGCTGCCCATTGGCGGCGTCGGGCTGACGTTTCCACTCGCGGCGGGCGTGACCTTGGGAGCGCAGGCGCTCTGGCTCATCCTCTCACGGAGCCGCCCACAGCCAGATTTGGCCTGATTTGGCATGAGACCGAATCCGCCAGGAGACTTGATGGTGTATGTGTAGGAGCGCGATAGATCGCATCTGCCGTGGGCGGACCTGTCTCGCTCCTACAGGTACATCTCTCCAGTACAACCCGTCAGGCGATTTGGTATGATGCGTCGGGTGGAGGAAGCAGGACGCCGATGACACGCAAGAGCCAGTATGGAAGTTGGGGGACGCCGCTTGGGCGGCGTGAATTGCTGCGACGGGCGGCGGGTCTGACGCTCGTCGCAGGCGCCGTGGGTGTCGCGGGCCTGGAGTATACGCGGACCATCGAGCCAAGCTGGATCGACATTACCTCGGTTCACGTGCGTATGCCCGGCATGGCGTCAGCATTCGATGGCTATCGCCTCGCGCAGATCAGCGATCTGCACCTGGGTGACTGGCTGACACCAACGCAACTCGCGCAGGTCGTGCGAACGGTGAATGGCATCGGCGCGGACCTGATCGCCGTTACCGGTGACTTCATCACCAGCCACGCTCCGAAGCACGCGCAGGACCTCATCACGACGCTGCGCGACCTACATGCGCCGGATGGCGTCACCGGCATCCTCGGCAACCACGATCACTGGTCAAGCGCCGCTGTCATCCACAGTGTGATCGCCGAGAGCGGCATGCTCGACCTCGACAACGCGGTTCATACGCTCCAGCGTGGCGGCGCGCTGCTGCACATCGCAGGAGTGGACGACATCTGGGAGCGCAAGGACCGGCTGGACGACGTGCTGGCAGCCATGCCGCGTGAGGGGGCGGCGGTCCTGCTGGCGCACGAGCCAGACTACGCCGACACTAGCGCGGCGAGTGGGCGCTTCGGCTTACAGATCTCTGGTCATTCGCATGGCGGCCAGGTCATCGTGCCGTTTATCGGGCCGCTGGAGTTACCGCTTTACGCGAAGAAGTATCCGCTGGGACGCTATCAGGTGGGGCAGATGACGCAGTATACCAATCGTGGCATCGGCATGCTCCAGCCGCACGTGCGGCTCAACTGCCGCCCGGAGATCACCGTCTACACTCTGGAAGCCGCTTACCGCGCCTAACACAACCGCCTCGGCGCGCCGATCGAGCGCATGTATCAGCGCCGAGGTAGAATGGGTTCTTGGGCAATTACTACCGTTTCCTCGACGGCGCTAGTATCATGAAGGCATCAGGAGACACCTTCAACTCGCCCCATATCTGCACATCGGCGAACCGGCGCGCCGTTCACGCGTGACGCAAGAACCGTGCAAGAACCGCAGACGCGACGGCGGCGTCAGGTGTGCGCAGGCGCAGCACAATGAGCGCTTGCATGCCACGGAGTCGAAGAGAAGGACCTCCACCAGCCAGCGAGGTGCTACCGATGTCAAGTTCCGAACGAGCAGACGCCATGGAACCCTCGTACAATCAGCTACCAGGCGCGTTAGGCGCGCCCACCCTGGCCGACGTCTTCGAGGCGCGTCGCCATATCCACCCTCATCTTGAGCGCAGCCCCCTGCGCCACTATGCGTCTCTGGACCGGCTGGTGGGCGCTGAGGTCTGGGTGAAGCACGACAATTTGCTGCCCACCGGGGCCTTCAAGGTGCGCGGCGGTGTCAACCTGCTTTCCAAGCTCGACGATGCGACCCGCGCCCGTGGGGTCATCGCGGCCTCGACCGGCAACCACGGTCAGTCCGTCGCCTTCGCGGCGCGGCTGTTTGGCGTCCACGCGACGATCTGCGCCCCCGCGCAGGCGAATCCCGTCAAGGTGGAGGCGATGCGCGACCTCGGCGCTGAGGTTGTGCTGGTGGGGCGCGACTTCGACGAGGCGCGTGAGCGGTGCGAGGCGCTTGCCGCGCACCATGGCTATCGCTACATTCATTCAGGCGATGAGCCCGATCTCATCGCGGGGGTCGGCACGCACACGCTTGAACTGCTCGAAGACCTCCCGGACGTTGAAGTCATCCTCGTGCCCATTGGCGGTGGTAGTGGCGCCGCTGGGGCAGGCTTAGTAGCGAAGACAGTGAGCCCGGCGGTCGAGGTGATTGGGGTGCAGTCGGCCCAAGCTCCAACGGCCCACGACTCCTGGCGGGCTGGACGACCAATCGAGCGCTCGAATACGACCATCGCCGAGGGGCTCGCGACGCGCACCGCCTTCGAATTGCCGCAACGCATGCTCCGTGAGCTGCTGCACGATTTCATTCTGGTGAGCGACGAGGAATTGCTGCTCGCAAACAAGGCGCTGATCGAGAAGACACGCACGCTAGTAGAGCCGGCCGGCGCCGCGGCGCTGGCGGGAGCGCTCTCGCCAACCCTGCAACCGCGCCTCGCGGGCCGGCGTGTCGCGCTCATTTGCACAGGATCGAATATCAGTCCAGCGCACCTCCTGCGTGTCATGAGCGTGTCATGAGCAGTGACATAGGTGAGTAGACGCCGCTCTTAATCACAAACAGGATCCCCGTCAACGCCGCGCGATCACTTACGCGCGGACGTCCGCCTCTGAGCTTGGAGGGCTCGTGGGGCAGCAGTGGCGCGACCACGGGACGCTGATCGTCGCTGACCAGTGGTGTGCTCATGTTCCCAGTCTAGCACCGGTTTTGTTAGACGTTCTTAGGTCGCGCTATCTCTAGCCTTCAGGCGCTACATCCATGTGACTGGCAATACCGTCGCGGGCCGGTAGAAAAATTGCATGCTCCGCCAGCCCGCGACTGTGGGGTATGTATTGATCTGATACTGCGCGAGTATCACGCCACTCCCGGCGACGAAGCTACTCCCCGCGACAGGCTTGAATTCGCCATGTCCCTTGCCACCGCCGAGGCCGAAATCCGCGAACGCCCAATGCCCGTGTTGGTCTCTCGCCTGAATGTCGACGGCTGGGTAGTCCAGTACAGAGGTCAATGTGAAGGCGATCTTGTCGCCGCGCGCAAGGGAGGCATTCTGCTCAGGCGTGGCGAAACGTGGGAACGGTGGGGCGGCGATGGCGGGAATATCAAGCGCGACGGCGCCTTGCCAGTCGTGGAAGACGCAGTGGTAGCTCTGCCCAGCAGGGCGTGCGCGCACGTCGCCATAGTAGCCGACGATAGTCTGCCAGGGCGCTTCGCCGTAGGAAAAGATGACGCCATCGCAGGTCAGGCGCTGGTCTTTGTAAGACTGGAGGAGTGGCAGCGCTTCGCTGACATTGAGCAGGAGTGTTGTCGTGTCGGGGCGCTGGTCGTCGTTGAAGATGAAGACCTGCGCTGAGCGGTCACGATGCGAGATGAGTACGGGAGACCACGCGATGAGCGCCACCACGGCGATGAGCGCGGCGATGAGCGCCAGCACAGTGGCGAGTGATCGCGGTCGCATCGGTCATTCCTCATACACATACACGCCGCCCGATCTTCTGTCGAGCTACCTGCAGTGTAGCAGAATGAGCAAATGAGGCGTAGAGGCGTAGGTCTGGCAGAGATGTTTGCAGGAAGACCTCATGCCCCGGCGAAGCTGACGATGAGGTCGGTGAGATAGCCGAGCATGAAGCCCGCGAGCAGGCCCCACATCACGATCTCCTGCGCCTTGAAGCGTTTCGCCACGCCCAGCAGCTCCGCGACGACGAAGAGGATCGCGCCAGCCGCCAGCGCCAGGAAGAAGACGAAGACCTGCGGCGAGTGGAACTGCATGCCGACGACCGTCCCCAGGAAGGTTGGCCCACCGCCGATCAGGCCGAGCAGCAGGATGAACGACCACTTGACCGTCTGCCCAGTGAGTGGTCCGGCGATGCCGAAACCCTCAGTCATATTGTGCAGTGCGAATCCGATGATGAGCACCGTCGCCAGCGCCAGTTCACCGGTCGCCGCCGATTGCCCGATGGCCAGCCCCTCGGAGAAATTGTGCAGTCCAATGCCCGTCGCGATGATGAGCGCCAGCGTCTGCGGAGCGATCGCTCCGCCTGCTACGGCGCGCGCCGGAACCGACGGGGAGGGCAGCTCCGCGATCGCGCCGCTCTCGGCGACGGCGAGCGCATCCGCGCCAGAAGCTGCGGCGCCTGCCATTGCTAGCTGCGGCGCGGGAACGGGATTGGATTCGACAGCATCTTCAGCGGCTGAGCCGCCGTTTCCGCCGAAGCCACCCTGCCGAGCGCGGACGATCATGAACTTGTTGAAGTAGACCAGGCCGACTAGCCCAATCGCCAGCCCTGCCGCCAGTAGCGCCACCTCCGTGATCAGCGTCGCCGCGCCAGCGCCCTCCTTGAAGGTGGTCAGCGCCTCGTCAATCGGCTCGCTCGCCTTCGCGATGACGTCGTAGAGCAGGAAGATCAACACACCTGTCGCCAGCATGCTCAGGAACATGCGCAGTGACGGCGTCCCACGCCGCAGGAACGCGAGCGGCAGGCCGAGGAAGATCGTCAGCCCGGCGAAGGCGCCGAGGAGAATGATCGCGCCGGTGGACATCGAAGCGCTCCTTACGAATAAGTGTGGCGAGCAGGCAGGATGGTCAGGCGTCGTCCGACGCCGGGAAAGTAATGGAACATGGCGGTTCATCGCCATGCGCGAGGGAGATGTGCTATACCCGACTAGGACAGTTGGATATTAGCCTGTCCTAATCCTAACGTCGTGACATCATTCCGTCAAGTGGGTACCGTGGCTCCAGTCGCCGCCCGGTTCTCATAAAAATCGGTGCAGGAGACCCCGGCTTGAGGCGGGGGATGAATGCGCCTTCTCTTTTCCGCTTCTGGCTGCCTGTGATAGGATACAGGCAATGAATAAACCACTTACCCGCACGGTCTGCTGCAAACTGGACGTTGACGGCCAAGCCATGGCGCTGGCGCGACACAGCGCGCTTTCAACGAGGCGGCGACGTGGGTGACGAAGGTCTGCTGGGATGAGGGCATCACCAATACCAACACTGCGCATCACCGCGTGTATGGCGAGACCCGCGCTCAGTTTGGGTTGGGCGCGCAGTTGGCGGTGTGCGCCAGAGCGAAGGCAGTAGAAGCCATCAAAGCAGTGAAGGCGAAGAAGCGCGACACCTTCCCCGCCTTCGGACCGCATGGTAGTATCCGCTACGACGCCCGTACCTACCGGCTCATGAGCCTCGACCGCGTATCTCTGAACACCTTGGAAGGGCGGGTGGTCTGTCGCCTCGTATTGGGGGCACGTCAGCATGCCATGTTGGTTGATCCAGCATGGGAGGTCGGCGGGGCCGATCTGGTTTGGCGCGCAGGCATCTATTATCTGCATGTGACGCAGAGCCGTGAAGCGCCTGATGAGACACCGCCAACAGGCGGAACACTTGGTGTCGATTTGGGCATTGTGAACCTCGCCACCGATAGTGAAGGGGAACACTTTACCGGTAAGGTGATTCCGATCGTGCGCGGTCGCTACCACCTGCGCCGCCAGCGATTGCAAAAAGTCAACACGAAGAACGCGAAGCGACGCCTGCGCCAGATGCGCCGCCGCGAGTCGCGTTTCCAAAGTGACGTGAATCACTGCATTAGTAAGAGACTCGTACAGAAAGCCGCCGTATCGTGCAAGGCAATCGCGCTTGAAGACCTGTCGGGAATCAATGCGCGGACAACGGTTCGACACGAACATCGCTACGAGCGGCATTCCTGGGCCTTCTTCCAATTGCGCCAGTACATCACCTACAAGGCGGCGCAAGCGGGCGTGCCGGTGCGTCTGGTAGATCCCAGGAATACCAGCCGGACCTGTTCCGCTTGTGGGCATTGTGAGAAGGGCAATCGAAAGAGCCAAGGATCGTTCCTGTGCCAGCGGTGTGGCTTTACTGCGAACGCGGATTACAACGCCGCGCTCAACATCAGCAGAAAAGAGCGGGCCGCAGTCAACCGGCCTCTGGCGGCGCCCCTCGCGGAGTAGCTGCAAGCCCCCAGCTTTAGCTGGTGGTCGTTGACTGCGATACAATAGATGAACAGCAGATGACGTCGTTGTGGGGCGGGTGAGAGCATACGGCGAAGGGGCGGGACCAGCGTGAACGAGCCATTTGGCCGCTTACGCGGCGTCTGGATCACTCTAGATGGGCGGCGCGTGTTCGCGCGCGTCTCGACACGCCCGCTGCCAACGGAGCTTCCGCCAGTCGTGATGGTTCATGGGCTGGCGATGTCGAGCTGGTATCTCATGCCCGTCGCTCAGCGTCTCGCGCCCTTGTGCCGCGTCTACGTTCCTGATCTGCCTGGGTTTGGCCGCAGCGAGAACCCGCGACGTATCCTGACCATCGCCGGAATGGCCGACGCGCTGGCGAACTGGATGCGCATGATGGGGCTGAAGCGCGCGGTTATCCTGGGGCACTCGCTGGGGTGCCAGGTGGCGGCCCGTTTCGCCGCGCGCTATCCTGAGATGACTCTTGGCGCCATTCTAGTCTCTCCGACGATGGACCCAGACATCTCCTGGCTGGCGTTCTTGCTGCGCGGGCTGCGTGATCTCGCCTATGAGCCAGATGTGATCGTGCGTCTCATGGCGTATGGGTCCGTCCATGCCTCGCCCTGGCGGATATTGCGTACGTTGCAACATGCGCTCGACGACCAATGCGCGACAATTTACCCCACAATCCAGGCGCCAACGCTTGTCGTGCGTGGGGAACGCGATCCGGTCTCGTCGCAGCGCTGGGCCGAGCGCGTGGCCAGCATGCCGCTGCGGCGCCGTCCGCTCCGCCTGTTGCCAGGACGCACACATTCTGTGAATGTGAACGCGCCACGCGCGCTCTTGGGGGCGATGCTGCCATTCTTGCGCGAGATCGCGGCGGAGGCGCGCCGACCGGAGCCATGCGCAACCGGGCGCCATGCGCTGGTCGAGGCCATTTCGGCGCATCTCGTGGCGTATGGGTCGCTCGAAGCGCTTGAAACGCGATAGATAAACAAACCACCTGGAACGACGAGGGCGCCATGTTTCCTGAAACGTTCTACGAGACGACCGCCACCATCTCGTTCACCTTGCTCGGCTTGTGGTGGATCGCGCTGCAGGCCAAGTACAACGAGTGGATCGCCGATCCTCTCCGGCGGCGCATGATTACGATCATTACGCTCTATTTTCTGCTGCCGGGAAGCATGAGCCTGCTCGCGCTACTGGCAATTGAGGACCGCGCGCTCTGGCGGATCGCCTTCGTCGTCTTCTGTCTCGTCGGCGTCTTCGCTACCGGTCTGCTCGCCGCCGACGCGCGGAAGGCTAGGGGAGAGGCGCGGGAGAATCCAACGTCATGGAACTGGCGGGTCATGCGCTGGTCGTGCTGGATCGGCGTCGCGCTGTACATTCTCGTCGCGGTGGTCGCGCTGGGAGCGACGACGCTCGCCGATGCGGGTATCGAGCCGCTGGTGGCGGCGGGCGTTTTCGTAACCCTGCTCGTGATCCTGGGGCTGGTGCTCGCCTGGACGTACTACGTGGAGCCGCCAGCTACTCCATCTGCCCAGTAGCCAGAGCGTCTCAGGACTTAGCGTAAGATGAGATGGAGATAGTCGCCAAATCCAGGCCACAGGTCGCCAAGCCGCTCGCGCGGCAGCCAGAAGAATGAGAAGACGAGGCCGTTGTCCTCGCCTTCGCCGATGACCGTATGCTCCCATTCATCTGGCGTGGTGGGCGCGACAAGGTGGAAGAAGAAGCGCTCCCAGCTCCGTGCTGGATCGTCAGGCTGCGCTTCGACGTCGCGCGCGAGCAAGCCGATCAGGCGCGCTTCGCACAGGCCGCATTCCTCGCAGACCTCGCGCACAACCGTCACCGCAGGATCTTCGTCGTCGTCCACCGTGCCGCGTGGAACCTGTATGCCCGCCTCAGGATCATCGCGGTGACGGAAGGCAAGCACAGCGCTGGCGTGATCCGCCTCGCGGGTGATGTAGGCGTACGCCTTGCGTACCAATCTCATACTCTCCTCAGAGACCGCACAGGCGGAGGGCAAAATAAGGGCAAAATAAAAGCCTGGAATAATCCAGGCGGCTAGGATGAATGCGGTTAAAGACAGGCTGCGATGATCTGCGATCCTGGGTGATGCTTAGCGGTACTTAGCGATCCTCAGCGATAGCGCGAGGCGTTCGGCCTGACAGGTGTAGGGACGGACCCGAGCGGCGCGCGGCGACGTGGGATGCGTCCACCCGAGGAATTGGGATGGTCCCTGATCGAGGCGTCCAGCGTGAACATGGTCTCGGACGTGGAATGGTCGCTGAAATGCGCCTGCGCGCCTCTAGGAGATGAGTCATCATTGCCAGGCGAGGACCCATCCGGTCCAGGGACCGACGCCTGATCTTCGAGCAGCTCCGAGCGCACGATGACGACATCGGGCGGCGCGCTGATGCCGAGTTTCACTCGCTCGCCCTCGACGGCGAGCACATGGATGGTGATCGTGCCATTGAGGACTATCGCCTCGCCGGCTTTCCTCCGCAAGACAAGCATGTGATGTTCCCTCCGCACAGGAAGCGGCGCCTTCCACTCGCCACCAACCTCAGGGATACACTCCCCTGGCCACCACCCCCGCGTCGGGAGCAGTCCCTGCGATAACAAAAACAACGTTGTTCAAGATCGCACACGGCGCACATCAACTGTGGCGCGTCAGGCCCGTGGCTCCGGACGCGCCAGAACGTTCGCCAGCGCGAGCGCACATTCCCCTCATGACTCGCCTTCTCTGCGCGCAGACATCTGGCAGGAAGAGAGCGATGGAGAAAGCCATAACGCGCCGCAAAATAGCGAACAACGCCAGCGCTCGCAGGCTCGCACGACGGAATCACTGGCGTTACGGTAGTCGTACTCACTACAACGGAGAACAGGGTGAGAAGTACCGCGCATGTTCACGTAGCAGCAAGAAATAAGACGAATGGTAACGCTTCTCCACGCATGCCGATCGCCACTGGGGCTTCAAGGGTATCGAGACGCGCGCCGCCGCGCGCCACGACCATCCAGAACCATCATGTGCGGAGTAGAGATTTCGTACGAACGAGGCTTGAGACGCTGACAACTCCTTTCGTCAACTCGTCTCATCAGGGTCTCGCTGAGCGCTATTTCATCCCTAGATATGAGGGAATCAAGGCGGAGGATGCAGCCGTATCAGCGGGCAGCTAGATGAACTTGTGTAGGTTACAGCATACCCAGCCGCAGGCTCTTTGTCAATGGCGCCGCGTTCTGCGCGAGTCGCCAGTCGACAGCCGCAGGCGGGACGTCCGGCGATTGGGCGATGATCTGCCGCCACTGCGTACGGATACCGCTCAGGGGGTTATCCGGCGAGCGGCTGTGTATCGGGAGCATCGCTGGGAAGGGGTATTGACGCGCTGGCGGCGTTCTCGTCGCGGGGCGTCGCTTCGTCGCGCAGGGTGAAGATCAGCCACAGGCTGAGGGCCGCGAAGAGTGTCACCCAGCCCTCGGTGATGAGCGCAACCGCCGTGGCGTCGAGACCACTCGCGAGCTTCGGCAGTCCGGTGGCGATGGCGACGGCGCCAAAGTCGAAGAGGAAGTGTAGCCCGACGGCGTACCAGAGCCAGCGAATATGACCACGACGGAACGCCTGGAGCACGACGATGGACATCGCGATATGGAAGGCGATGGCGCAGAGGCGCTCGTAGCCACCGAGCAACGGGAGCCACCCTGGCTGTGCGGCGAGCGTGGCGAACTGATCATGCAGCGCCGTTTGCTGCGCCGCCGGGAGCTTCGTGATGTCAAGCGACTGGATGACCAGGATATTGACGAGCGAGACCGCCGAGAGCAGCCCAACCAGGACGATGGACTCCAGCCCACCGTGACCAATGCCGTACATGACACCCTTGGACCAGGTCTTCTCTTCCTTGCCCATGAAGATGCGATAGCCAAAGTAGCGCCCAACCTCCTCGAAGAGTCCGGCGGTGAGCGCGAGAATGAAGAGCCAGATCCACAGAAACGTCTGCGAGGACTTGAGTTGCGGCGCGATCAGTTGCTGAATCACGTACACGGCGGGCACGCGGGTGAAGAGCTGGACGGCGGCGAAGACGGCGACGCCGTACCAGAAGTAGCGCCAGCGCACATGCAGACGCCGGCTGACGTAGAAGGCGAGCGCGAGAGGGAAGAGGATCTCGAAGGCTGTGGAGATTCCCAGCGAGATGAGAAATCCCGCGCTGACATGTGGGAGTTGCATGCCGGGCGCATCCTTTCTGACCAAGTTAGGTCAGCACAACTGTACTAGCGCAAGTATAACAGTTTGTGGGCATGTGCGCAAGTGATCACGGCGTTGTGACAACCCATCGCGCAGGGGGTCGCGTTCTCATTGCAAGAGGGGTAGGATGAGCGCGACGAGGAAGACGAGCACGACAAACAAGATAAGAAGTGTGGCGACGTGAAGACGCTGCTGATCGATAACTACGATTCATACACCTTCAATCTCTATCAACTCCTCGCCGAAATCAACGGGGACGAGCCGCTTGTCGTGCGCAACGACGAGTGTGACTGGGCGGAGTTGGCGCGGCTTCCAGTCGAGAACATTGTGATCTCGCCCGGCCCCGGCACAGCGGAGAAGCGCGAGGATTTTGGCGTCTGCGCCGACGTATTGCGTGAGGCGCGCATTCCGGTGTTGGGAGTCTGTCTAGGGCATCAGGGACTTGGCGCAGTCTATGGCGCGCGCATCGCGCCCGCTCCTGTAGCGATGCATGGGCGCCTCAGCCCCGTCTATCACAATGAAGACACGTTATTCACCGATCTTCCTCAGGGATTTTCTGCTGTTCGCTACCATTCGCTGGTCGTCACCGAGCCACTCCCTCCCTGGCTGGAACGTATCGCCTGGACCACGGATGGAGTCGTTATGGGCTTGCGACACACGTCGCGCCCGCTCTGGGGGGTCCAGTTCCACCCCGAATCCATAGCGACCGAGCACGGTCAGACGCTGCTAACCAATTTTCGCGACCTCACAGATCGGTTAACGCGTCAGACGCGCACAGCGGATGGAGCGCTTCCCTGGTCGGCGCCACAGCCAACAACCACGCCTTCTGCGCAACAATCCACCTACGAGGAGACGCAGCGCTTTTTGCCACGCGGGCCTCGCTTGACGCCAACATCCCAACGCCAGCAACGCTCCTCAAGCGACCTCTTCGTCAGGCGTCTGCCGACCCTCTACGACCCAGAGCAGGTGTTTCTCCACTGCTTTGCCCAGGAGCCATACGCCTATTGGCTCGACAGTAGCGATGCGCGTCCTGGCGCGGCCCGCTTCTCCTTCATGGGCGCCTGTACGACGCCGCAGGATCAGGTCGTGACGTACGATCTTGCCTCCCGACGGATCGCCATTCACTGTGGCGGGCAGGTCACCTACCAATCTGGGAGTATCCTTACTTATCTCGAGCAGGAGCTTGACGCTTGGTCATGCTCCGCGCCCGATCTGCCCTTCGATTTCAACGGTGGCTTTGTCGGGTACTTTGGCTATGAGCTCAAGGCAGAATGCGGCGCTAAGGATGCGCATCGCGCTGAGACGCCGGATGCGGTGTGGCTCTATGCGACGCGATCTCTGGTGTTCGATCACCGGGAAAAGGCGACGTACCTGCTCTACGTGCGGCAGCGCGGGTCGAGCGCTGACATGGGGACGCCGCGCGGTCAAGAAACGTGTGTCGAAGCTGGCGCCTGGTTCGACGCCACCGAACGCCGGTTGCGTCATCTGCCACAAATATTCAATTCTCTTCCAGCGCGCGTAGCGGGGCCGACGAGAACGAGCGCTGATCCAGTCGAATTTCGCCTGCGGCGGCCCTATGCCTCCTACATCAAAGACATCCGCTCGTGTCAGCGCCAGATTCTGGCCGGGGAGACCTACGAGGTGTGTCTGACCAACCAGATCACGGCGGCCCTTCAGCTGGACCCATTGACCACTTATCGGAACCTGCGCCGTCTCAATCCCGCGCCTTACGCCGCTTACTTACGCCTGGGGAAGTTGGCGATCCTGAGTTCATCGCCGGAGCGTTTTCTACGCCTCGATCACACGCATCAGCTCGAGGCGAAGCCGATCAAAGGCACTGCCGCGCGCATGGCGACGCCAAGCGAAGACGACAACGCCCGCGACGCCCTGCTCCAGAACGAGAAAGAGCGCGCCGAACACCTCATGATCGTTGATCTGCTGCGCAATGATTTGGGACGCGTCTGCCAGATTGGCAGCGTCTCGGTTCCGACGTTGATGGCGGTGGAAAGCTATCAGACCGTCCATCAACTCGTCTCGACCATTCGCGGTCAGGTGCGACCGGAGCTGGGAGCGATCGATTGCGTGCGAGCCGCCTTTCCAGGTGGGTCTATGACTGGCGCGCCCAAACTGCGCACGATGCAGATCCTGGATACCGTGGAGGCGGCGCCGCGCGGCGTCTATGCCGGCGCGCTTGGGTATCTCTCGCTCAACGGGACAGCCGACCTCAGTATGGTGATTCGGACCATTGTCATGGTAGGTGAGCGCATCTCCATTGGGGTCGGAGGCGCCATCGTAGCGCAGTCCGACCCTGAACGCGAGTTTGACGAGATCATGCTGAAAGCGCGCGCGCCGCTGGCCGCTATCGCCCTCACCGCGACAGGGAGCGACGACGGGAGCCAGTGGCGGATCAGCAACGGGCGTCCTGAGCGCTAGCGCCGCGCGTCGTCTTCTTCCGCGAGCGCGCGCCCTGTCGCCAGGCTGACGGCGCGCCATCCACGGACCGCGTTGCAGATGTAGATCGCGTCAGCCGTAAGCAGATCATCCGGACGCAAGATGGCTTCACTGGCCTGTGGATTGGTATCCAGTACCCATTGACGGTAGACGCCTGGCAAGAGACCACAGGCGACAGGAGGAGTGAGCAGACGGTCCTCTCGCAGCACGAAGAGCGTGCTGATCGCGCCCTCGGTTATTTCGCCACGCTCGTTGAGAAAAACGATATCCGCATGGCCTAGCCGCAATGCGCGCTGGTGGGCTGAATCATAGAGTGGCCGATGGGTGGTCTTATGGAAGAGCAGTGGATCATCCGAGCGCGTGGACTGGTCGCTCAGCAGAATAGTCAAACGGCGCTGCGCTGGGGCAGGCTCCAGCGCGACGGCTTCGCAGCGAATCTTGCCCGTGCGATCCAGTTCCAGGCGCGCCTTGTACCGGCGTCTAGCGCGCAGCGCCTCACCGAGGGCGCGCTCTTGTTGGTTCAGCGCCTCGGTGACTCGCGCTGGAGCCCAGGGAAATCCGAACGCCAACGCCGATCGCTCTAGGCGCTGCATGTGTCGCTCAAGACGGTGGTAGACGCCGTCCCACAAGAGCGACTCTATGAGAGAGTAATCCTGGCTCTTCATCCTCGTCGGCGCCTTTGCATGGCATATACTTCAACCTGGCGCGCTGAGTTGGGTGGCGTGCGACAGGCGCCTTGAAGGTACCATGTTGATGCGGCGGCTTTCAACCGACGGTCGCGTTGACCCACTCAATGACGAAGAGATGAGGGAGCATGCTGTGGCGCGCGAAGTAAGGATAACGCAAGGATAAGTGGGGCGCTTCCACAGGCGTCGTATGGGTGGCGAAGCGCGCTGCTGGCTCGCTCTTGATGTGGCGGAGCGTAGCTGGGTGAAGCGCAGCTTTCAAACCAAAGAGGAACGACAGGGTATGACACGAGCGGTTATCAGCGTCTCGGACAAGCGGGGCGCCGTCGAGTTGGCGCGCGCATTCGTGGCGCATGGAATCGAGGTGTGTTCGACCGGCGGCACGGCGACCACCCTGCGCGAGGCCAATGTGCCCGTCACAACAGTCGAAAGCGTCACTGGCGCCGCAGAGATGCTGGATGGTCGTGTGAAGACACTGCATCCCGCGATCCACGCGGGCCTGCTCGCGCGGCGCGACGATCCCGCGCACATGGAGGCGCTACGCCAGCAAGGCATTACGCCAATTGACTATCTCGTGGTGAACCTCTACCCCTTCAAAGAGACTGTCGCGCGACCTGACGCCACCTTCGCCGAGATCGTCGAGCAGATCGACATTGGCGGCCCAGCGATGTTGCGCGCGGCGGCGAAGAACATGGCGCATGTGGTCGTTCTCACCGATCCAGACGACTACCCGCTCGTACAGGCGGCGCTGGCCGAGGGGAGGGAACTCACTAGCGCTGAACGCCAACGCTTGGCGGCGAAAGTCTTTCGTACGACGGCGGCGTATGACGCCCTCATCGCCGAGTATCTGACGCGCCAGGCGGGAGAGCGTTTCCCCGAACGGCTGACGCTGACGTGGGAGCGCCAGCAGGCCCTGCGCTATGGCGAGAATCCTCACCTCGCCGCGGCCTTCTACCGCGAGCCGTTCGCGCCCGCGTCCTCCATCGCTTCGGCGCGGCAGTTGCAGGGCAAAGAGCTATCGTACCTCAACATCCTCGACGCCGACGCCGCCCTGGAGATGGCGAGCGAGTTCGCGCGCCCGGCCGTCGCGGCGATCAAGCACGCGAATCCGTGCGGGGTGGGCGTCGCCGACTCCATCGAGGAGGCGCTGGAGAAGGCCATTCGCGCCGATCCGGTCTCAATCTTCGGCGGCATCGTCGCCTTCAACCACCCTGTGACCGCCGCCTGCGCCGAGCGCATGGGTGAGCTGTTCCTGGAAGTTATCCTTGCCCCATCGTTCGCCGCCGACGCGTTGGCTTTGCTTGAGCGCAAGAAGAACCTGCGGTTGCTGGAGGTTCCCGTCGACCCTCTCAAGCTCTCGCTCGACGACTTGGAGGCCGGGAGCGCCGGTCAGCCCTACCAATACCGCGTTCGCTCGGTGCGCGGCGGCGCGCTGGCGCAAGACGCAGAGTGGCTGCATACGCAGGAGATCGAGCGCAAGGTGGTCACGCAACGTGCGCCGACCGATGATGAATGGACACAACTCCTCTTCGCGTGGGCCGTCGTGAAGCATGTGAGGTCGAATGCGATAGTGCTGGCGCGCGATGAGCAGACGGTGGGCGTCGGCGCAGGACAGATGAACCGTGTGCAGGCGGCGCGGATCGCCATCGAGCAGGCTGGTGAACTGTCTCGTGGCGCGGTACTCGCCTCCGACGCCTACTTTCCCATGCCAGATACGGTCGAGGTGGCGGCGGCGGCTGGAATCACCGCGATCATCCAGCCGGGCGGGTCCATCCGCGACAGCGACTCCATCACGGCGGCGGATGAGGCTGGCATCGCAATGGTCTTTACTGGCATGCGTCAGTTCTCCCACTAGATGTTGATGGATGTGAGATTTGCTTTCATTTGACATGGATCGCTATATTCCTGGCGGATGAGGCTACTGTGGCAGGAAATGCGGCGCTTGAAGGCAAAGGAGAGGACATCCTTCTGAACATGTCAATCATTCCAGAGTCGCACCGCGACCTCCTGGAGTCCACTGCGCTGGCGTATCTGGCGACGATCGGGCCAAAAGGCGAGCCGCAGGTAAGCGCCGTCTGGTTCACCTGGGATGGAACGCATCTCTTCTTCGCATTCAACAAGAAACGCCAGAAGTATCGCAATGTCTTGCGCGAGCCACGTGTCGCGGTCGCGATCTCCGATCCCGCCGATCCCTATCGGGCGCTCGAGATTCGCGGCGTTGTAGCGCGCATTGACGCAGATTCCGACTCTCGGTTTCTCAACGCGACCTCACAGAAGTACCTTGGCCGCGATTCGACTTCCGATGAGATTGGAGCGGCGGAGGATCGCGTCGTCATCGTCGTAGCGCCGGAGCGCGCTATTCCCTTTCCATCCTAAGCAGGCGCCCAGTCACTATTGACGCCTGGATAGACGCGACGCGCCGCAGGAGAATCGGGTGAAGCATGGCAAACATCCTGGTCGTGGGCAGCGGCGCGCGCGAGCATGCGCTCGTCTGGAAGCTCGCGCAGAGCCACCATCAACCGCGTCTCTATGCCGCACCTGGGAATCCTGGGATGGCCGCGCTGGCGGAAAGTGTTCCCATAGCAGCAGATGATGGCGTGGCGCTGCTCCAGTTCGCGCGTGAACGCCAGATTGGTCTTGTCGTCGTCGGGCCAGAGGCGCCGCTCGCGCATGGTTTGGCCGACGATCTATGCGCCGCCGGATTGGCAGTATTTGGACCAGGACGCGCTGGGGCGCAACTCGAAGCGAGCAAGACGTTTGCCAAGGAGGTCATGGAGCGCGCCAAGATCCCTACCGCTCGCCACGCCACCTTCACCGATCTCGCCGCCGCGCACGCGTACGTCGAACGCCAGGGCGCGCCAGTGGTCGTGAAGGCCGATGGGCTGGCGGCGGGCAAGGGTGTCACCGTCGCGAAAACGCTTGCCGAGGCGCGGCAGGCGCTGGATGATGCGATGGAGCGGCGTGTCTTCGGTGACGCTGGCAGCGCCGTCGTGATCGAGGATTATCTGGAAGGCGCGGAACTGAGCGTGATGGCGCTGCTCTCCGGCGAGACATATCGCCTGCTGCCCCCTGCGCAGGACCACAAGGCGGCTTTTGACGGCGACCAGGGCCCTAATACCGGGGGGATGGGCGCGTTCGCTCCAGTTCCCTGGGCGAATGGCGAATTGTTGGAGGCTGTCCAGCGGCGCATCTTCGATCCGCTCGTCGCAGAGCTAGCGCACAGTGGAATTGATTATCGCGGCGCGCTCTACGCCGGGCTGATGGTCACGCGCGAAGGGCCACAGGTCATCGAGTTCAATGTCCGCTTCGGCGACCCCGAGGCGCAGGTCATCCTGCCATTGCTCGAAGCCGATCTGCTCGATGCCTGTATAGCCGTCGCCAACGGGACGCTGGAGGGAGTAGCGCTCGCGCAACCTCCGGGATGCGCGGTTGGCGTGACACTTGCCTCAGAAGGCTATCCTGGCAGCTACGTTACAGGCCTGCCAATCTCGCTCCATCCAGAGGGAATGGAGCCGGAGACGCTGCTCTTCCATGCTGGCACGCGCTCAGAGGGTGGCCAATTGCTGACCGCCGGTGGGCGCGTCTTCACGATGGTCGGCCTTGGCGCCGATCTCGCCGCCGCGCGTCGTCACGCCTACGCAGGCATCGAGCGCGTCACCTTCCCTGGAATGCGCTATCGCAGCGACATAGGCTTGCGCCCGCCACCTGCGCGTTAAACATCGGCTCGCCGTGTGACTCAGTGTGACCCAAACATCCTAGACGACGTAGGTACATCTGGAGCGCGTTTTGCGGCGGATGCCCGCTCCAAGATATGCTCTCCATAGGCGGAGTCAACGCTCGTCAGGCGATGGCGCTGGCTCTTCCGAACCCCGTATATGCCTAGGAATCTGGCCTGGGTGTCTCTACCCCGCGACCGCTGCTCATCCAAGTGAGAGAAATCGTGGGACTACGGGTGAATACAGATCCTCGACGCTCCTTTTGGCCATTCTGGCGGAGGCATGTCGAAGGGCCTTGGAAGGTTGCGTCACGCAATCTCCAGTTCCGATGTGGCTGTGCGCCCAATCGGGAAGATTCACCAGTAGCGCGATTCATCTCTGGCCTGACCAGTCTCATGACTGGCCTCCTGGCAAGGCGGATGAGTCGCAGGCGGGTTCTTCCCAGATTGGGCGTTTTGTTTTGGCCGTTTTGAGTGGAGGAGCGCATGGCGCAGCGAGTACTCATTCTCATGGGCAGCGACTCTGATCTGCGTGTCATGAAGGCGGCGTCCGATGCGCTCAGTGAACTTGGCGTCGAACACGAGGTCCGCATCGCGTCCGCGCACCGCACCCCCGATAAGACGCGAGCGCTCGTGCAGGCCGCCGCCTCCAACGGTTGTGGTGCCATCATCGCCGGAGCGGGTGTCGCCGCGCATCTGCCCGGTGTTGTCGCCAGCATGACGACGCTGCCCGTCATCGGCGTGCCTATCGCGTCGGGCGCGCTCAATGGCGTGGACGCGCTCTACGCCATCGTGCAGATGCCACAGGGGATGCCGGTGGCGACGGTCGCGATTGACGGCGCGTACAACGCGGGGCTGCTGGCGGCGCAGATGCTCGCGATCGGCGACGCCGAACTGGCCGAGCGCCTCGGCGCGTATCGTCGTCAACTGGCCGAGCGTGTTGAGGAGAAGGATCGCAGGCTGCAGGAGTTGGGCGTGGCGGCGTTTCTGGAGAAGCGTTGAACAGCAGTGATATGCAGGGAGACGAGCGGATGGACAAAGGCGAGATGCTCTACGAAGGCAAGGCCAAGCAGGTGTATGCGACTGACAACCCCGAGCAGGTCATTGTGGTCTACAAGGACGACGCGACCGCCTTCAACGGCGCCAAGCGCGGCGCCATCACTGGCAAGGGCGCGCTCAACAACCGCATGACGGCGATCTTCTTCCAGTTGCTCGAAAGCAAGGGCATTCACACGCACTTTATCGAGGCGCTCTCCGATCGCGAGCAGTTGGTGCGCAAGGTCAAGATCATCCTCATCGAAGCTGTCGTGCGCAACATCGCCGCTGGATCGCTCTCGAAGCGCCTCGGCCTGCCCGAAGGCAAGGAGTTGGCGCGCCCCATCGTCGAGCTGTACTACAAGGACGACGCGCTCGGCGATCCGCTCATCAACGAAGATCACATCGCCATTCTCAGCCTGGCGACGCCGGAGCAGCTCGGGCAAATTCGCGCCGAGGCGCTTGCCGTCAACGCGATCCTGCGCGAGTATCTGGCGGAGCGGCGTGTCCTGCTGGTGGACTTCAAACTCGAGTTCGGCGTCGACAGCGACGGAAACCTCCTGCTGGCTGACGAGATCTCACCCGACACCTGCCGCTTCTGGGACGCCGATACGCGCCAGAAGCTGGACAAAGATCGCTTCCGCCAGGACCTTGGCGGCGTCGAGGAAGCCTATCAGGAGATGTTCCACCGCCTGGGAGGGGTCGCATGACCTTTCTGGCGCGCATCCAGATCACCCTCAAGCCCAGCGTACTCGATCCGCAGGGCGGCGCGGTGACCAAGGCGCTCGGCGCGCTCGGCTTCGACGAGGTAAGCGATGTCCGCGTCGGACGCTATCTGGAGATGCGCCTGAGCGCGCAGGACGAGGCGGCGGCGGAACGCCGTGTCACCCAGATGTGCGACGCGCTGCTGGCGAACCTGATCATCGAGCGCTACGAGTTCTCGCTCGCCGAGGAGGCGTCATGAGGTTCGCCGTCACCGTCTTCCCCGGCTCGAACTGTGATGAGGACGCGGCGCAGGCGGTCGCGCGCGTCCTGGATGCGCCGGTCGATCTGGTCTGGCATCAAACGGCCACGCTCGACGGCTATGACGCCGTCATCATCCCCGGCGGCTTCTCCTATGGCGATTATCTGCGCGCCGGAGCTATCGCGCGTTTCTCGCCGGTCATGACGGCGGTGGCGGCGCACGCGGCGGCGGGCAAGCCGGTCCTGGGCATCTGCAACGGCTTCCAGGTCCTGACCGAGGCGGGCCTCTTGCCAGGAACGCTGCTACCGAACGACTCGCTGCAGTTCCGCTGCGAGTTCGTCAGCGCGCGCGTCGAGACGACCGATACCGTCTTCACCTGTGGGTACACGAAAGGGCAGGTGATACGCCTGCCCATCGCGCATGGTCAGGGCGCGTACTACGCCGACGACGAGACGCTGGCCGACCTGCGCCGCCACGATCAGATCGTCTTCCGCTACGACGGCGAGAACCCCAACGGCTCGGCGGACCATATCGCCGGGATAGTCAACCGAGGGCGCAACGTGTTGGGCATGATGCCGCATCCGGAGCGCGCGGTCCACGAGTTGCTGGGATCAAGCGATGGCGCGCCGCTTTTTACCTCGCTGCTGCGCTCCTGGGAACGGCGGGTGGCTCATGACGCATGAGATCGCGGATGAGATGGCGGAGCGCGCGGCTCCGGAGCCATCGCCGGAGCAGATACGCGCGCAACGTCTCTACCGCGAGATGGGTTTATCCGACGACGAGTACGAACGCATCCGCGCGACCCTAGGCCGCGCGCCAAACTACGTCGAGACTGGCGTTTTCAGTGTAATGTGGTCCGAGCATTGCAGCTACAAAAGCTCGAAGCGCGTCCTGCGCCTGCTTTCCTCCGCCGGTCATCCGCGCGTCCTGCAGGGGCCGGGCGAGAACGCGGGCGTCATCGACATCGGTGATGGGCTGGGGCTGGCCTTCAAGATGGAGAGCCACAACCACCCCTCCGCCATCGAGCCGTTTCAGGGCGCCGCCACCGGCGTCGGCGGCATCATCCGTGACGTCTTCACGATGGGCGCGCGTCCCATCGCCTTGCTGAACAGCCTGCGCTTCGGCCCGCTCGACGCCGAGCGCAATCGCTACCTCTTCGGTCACGCGGTGGCGGGGATCGCGGCGTACGGCAACTGTGTCGGCATCCCCACCGTCGGCGGCGAGGTCGTCTTCGACGCCTCCTATACGCACAATCCTCTCGTCAACGCCATGTGCGTCGGGCTGATACGCCAGGACCGTATCGCGCGCGGCGTCGCCTCCGGCGCCGGCAATCCGCTGCTGCTCGTCGGCGCGAAGACTGGCCGCGACGGCATCCACGGCGCCACGATGGCATCCGACGAGTTCTCTTCCGACGGCGGAGGCGACGCGAGCAAGGTCGCGACGGCGTCTTCGATCAAAAAGG